>NZ_JBWMAW010000026.1:0-36424 GCF_056521395.1 Rhodoferax sp. LS1R11 | reverse complement strand
GCTGATGCGCATGCGCCCAGCCGCTGTCACGCTGCAGTCCACCTCTACCGTGCCGCCTGTGCGGTTGTACTTGATGGCATTGGAGAGCAGGTTCACCAGCACCTGCTTGAGCCGGGTCCGGTCGGCCAGCACACAGGCGGCGCCGTCAAACTCGCCAAACGTCATGCGAATACTCTTTTGCTGGGCCAGCGGCTCCATCATCGACTGGCAGTCCAGCAACACCTCATGGAGTGCTGTGGGCTCCAGCAGCATGGAGAGCTTGCCCGACTCGATGGAGGCGAGGTCCAGAATCTCGTTGATCAACTCCAGCAGGTACCAGCCCCCGCGCAGAATCTGGTCGATGCTGGCTTTCTGGCTGGGTGAGGGGGCGGGCGAGCCGGAGTCCATCAGCTGGGCAAAACCCAGGATGGCGTTGAGGGGGGAGCGCAGTTCGTGGCTCATGCTGGAGAGAAAGTCAGATTTGGCCAGGTTGGCCTTGTCTGCCATCACCCTCGCACTTTCCAATTCAGCGGATACACGTTTTCTAACCGTGATGTCCCGCAATAGACCGGTGAAAAACCGTTGTCCACCCAGTTGCATTTCGCTTACCGTCATCTCAAGGGGGAAAACGCTGCCGTCCTGGCGTTGTCCCTCAAGTTCGCGCCCGGCGCCGCTTTGATACAGACCGTCGTGCGTGGGTACCAAGTCGCGGATGTTCTTGCCGATCACCTCGGCCGCGCGGTAGCCAAACATCCGTTCGGCTGCGGGATTTGCCGTCTGAACCACGCCATCGCTGGCCCGCACCGTGACGATGCCGTCGGCCACCGTGTTGACAATCGTCTGCACCAGTTCAGAACTGTCACGCAAGGCCTGTTGGGTGGCATTTTCCAGTGTCACATTGCGGATGACCAGCACCGCACCCACCACCTGGTTTTCACGGTCACGAATAGGCGCGCAGCTCTGAGCGATATCGCATTCGCCACCGGTGTGTGAGATCAGTACTTTGTGGTTGCTCAGTGCATGTATGGTGCCGTTGGCCAGGGTGTCGTCAATCAACACATGGACCGGGCTGCGACTGGACTTGTCGACAATGTGCAAGACCTCGTCAATGCGCAGTCCGAAGGCCTGCGCCTGGGTCCAGCCCGTGAGCTTTTCGGCAATGGGATTCATGAGCGTCACGCAGGCTCCGGTGTCGGTGGCCATCACCGCATCACCAATTGAATTCAGCGTCACTGCAAGCCGCTCCTCGCTGACTTGCAAGGTGGTGTTGGCCAGCATCAGTTTGTCATTGGTGGCCCACTGCAAATCGAGCAAATGCTGCGTTTCCAGGTGAATCATGTTCTTGATGCGCTGTTGCGATTCGCGGTAGATCAAATAGGCAGCGGCCAGGGCAAAGGCCAGCGTGAGTGCGGTCGCTGCGATGATGATGACAAACAGCCCACTCATCTTGAGTTGAAACTGGACTTCCTCCTGCTGGAGCGCGGCTTCATGTACCTGAATGAACTGCCTCATGCCAAGCCGTACAGCCGCCAAGGAGTGCGCATCTATCTCCGGCCCTGTGGGTGCAAACGCCTGGTCAATCAGCGGTTTGAGTGCCATCATTGGTTGCTGCTGTGCGCTGTCCAGGGCCACACGCCTGAGTTGTTCAAACCGGACCTGCACATCATTTCGTGCTGCCACAAACGACTTGAGGTCAGCCTCTTCCTGGGTGGACAGGTAAATGCGCTGACTGGTCTGGGCGTCTTTGAGCGCGTTCAGCAATTCATGGGTACTGCCCAGCAAGTGGAAGGTTGACTTGCGCGCCTGGTCCGCATGCTGGATCTGCCGGAAAGACCAAAACGAGACTGACACGCCCAGGGCCAACAGCAGGGCTGCGGTAACAAGCCAGGCGACAGTTCTATTAATAGCTTTCAAAAAGGAGTACCTGTTTTCCCGACGACATTTCAAATAGGAACCAGCCGGGGCTCATGCTATCGGGCGGAAGGGATATTCTTCGTTCGATAGCGCACATAAGGCACTGTTTTCAGCCTATGTACGCAGGCGCACAGAAGAATGTGATTGAAAGGCCAACAATGGAATCTCGCCCGTGCCAGCACCTGTTCAAGGTGTTTCACGACTTGATTTTCAGGATGGATTTGGAGAAATTACCATGAACATGACAAAACGATTTTCTCGGGTGTTGCCCGCTGTGCTATTGCTGACGGCCGTTGCACTGGGCGGCTGCGCCGGTATGACCCGAAGCGAAAAAGCCACGGCCACGGGTGCCGTGATTGGTGGTGTTGCGGGCAACGTGTTGTGCGGCGGCGTTCTTTGCACCGGTGCTGGTGCGGCGGTGGGCGGCGTGATCGGTCACGAAGTCGCCAAGTAAGCCGCATGTGCCTGCCCCTGCGCAGGTTGAGGTGCTGGCTGCAAAGCCTGCTCTTGGTCTGCGCGGTCAGCGCGCCGTTCGCCGTTACTGCGAAAGCGGACCCGGGCGTCGTCCTGCGTGAAACTTATGGCGCGATGGACGCACTGCTGCGTCAGAACCCCTTCAAACGCGAGTTGGTGGTGGCTTCTGTTGAAACACCCAATCAACTGAAGGGCGATATTTACGCCGTTGTCGACTACCCTTTTTCTGTGGTGAACGCTGGCCTGAATGACCCGGGCCACTGGTGTGATGTGATGCTTTTGCACATCAATACCAAGTACTGTCGTGCGACGATTGCCCCCGCAGGCACGACGCTGAAAGTACATATTGGCAAAAAAACGCCTGAAGAACTGAGCAAGGCTGCGCGGCTGGACTTTAGCTACAGCGTGACATCCACCACACCGGATTACCTGGAAATAACTCTGGGTGCCAAGGCAGGACCATTGGGCACGAGCGACTACCGCATCGTGCTTGAAGCGGTGGCCCTGCCCAATGACAAAACATTCCTGCACCTGACCTACGCTTATTCGATGAATTTTGCGGGTCGGCTGGCAGTACAGACGTACCTTGGCACGCTGGGTCGCGGCAAGGTCGGGTTTACCGTGGTGGGCACATCGGCAGCTGGTCTGCCCGACTTCATTGGTGGTGTACGTGGCATGGTGGAGCGCAACACCATGCGTTATTACCTGGCCATTGATAGCTACCTGGCTTCCTCGCGTGAAGCGCCAGCGCTGCAGTTCGAAAAGCGGATGCAAAGCTGGTTCAGTGCCGTCGAGAAGTACCCCCGGCAATTGCACGAAATGGACCGTGCTCAGTACCTTGACATGAAGCGTGCAGAAAACCTGCGTCAGCAAACCGTGTATTGACTGCCCGATCGATCACAACAACCCGCGAGAAACCGATGAACAAATGCCCTCATATGACGACAGCCGCTGGTACCCCGGTGGCTGACAACCAGAACACCCAGACGGCAGGTCCCCGTGGTCCGGCGCTGATGCAGGACTACCAGCTCCTGGAGAAGATGGCGCATTTCAACCGCGAGCGGGTGCCTGAGCGAGTGGTGCATGCCAAGGGCGCTGGAGCGCACGGCACGTTCACCGTGACGGGTGATATTTCCCGTTACACGCGCACCAAGCTGTTTGCCAAAGTGGGCAACACTTGCCCCATGTTTGGACGATTTTCCACCGTGGCCGGCGAAATGGGTTCCGCCGATACCGCGCGCGACCCCCGCGGGTTCTCCTTGAAGTTTTACACCGAGGAGGGCAATTGGGACATGGTCGGCAACAACACGCCGGTGTTCTTTGTTCGCGACGCACTCAAATTTTCCGACTTTATTCATTCACAAAAACGTGACCCCGCCACCGGGCTGCGGGACAACACCATGCAATGGGATTTTTGGAGTCTGTCGCCAGAGTCACTGCACCAGGTCACCACGCTTTTTTCGGACCGTGGCATCCCGGCCAGCCTGCGTCATATGAACGGTTATTCGAGCCACACCTACAGCCTGTGGAACGACGCGGGTGAACGGTTTTGGGTCAAATGGCACTTCAAAACCCTGCAGGGCATCAAGACGCTCACCAACGCTGAAGCGGCGGACATTGCCGGGGTCGATCTTGATTACCACCGCCGCGACCTGCATGACGCCATTGAACGCAGCGACTTTCCGCGGTGGCAAGTTCAGATCCAGATCATGCCGGAGGCCGAGGCGCAGACGTACGCCATTCATCCGTTCGACCTCACCAAGGTGTGGCCGCATGCCGACTACCCGCCCATGGATGTCGGTATTCTGGAACTCAACCGAAATCCTGAAAACTACTTTGCCGAGGTGGAGCAGGCCGCGTTCGAGCCCGGCAACATGCCGCCGGGCATGGGCGCATCGCCCGACAAGGTGCTGCAGGCCCGGTTGATGTCCTATCCCGATGCGCATCGCTATCGCATTGGCATCAACTATGCGGCCTTGCCCATCAACAAGCCGCATGGCCCGGTGAACACTTACCACCGCGACGGCCAGACCCGTTTTGATGGCAATGGTGGCGGCACAGTCAATTACGAGCCCAACAGCTTCGATGGTCCGGTGGATGACCCGACCGTGCAGGAGCCCCCTTTGAAGCTATACGGAATGGCAGGGCGCTTTGACCATCACGATGGCAATGAGGACTACAGCCAGGCCGGTGCCCTGTACCGTTTGATGAATGAAGACCAGAAGGCGCAGCTGGTTGGCAATCTGGTGGGGGTGCTGAAGACGGTGCCCACCTTCATTCAAGAGCGGCAAGTGGCCCATTTCGTCAAGGCGGACCCGGACTACGGACACCGCGTGGCGGTGGGCCTTGGCATCCTGGGCGTCAAGCCCGCATAGTCACGACGCCGATCAACCCCTTGAAGGAGAAAAACCGATGTTACGCAGCATGAAAGACTTGAAGAAATATGCCATTCAGGCCACGGATGGCGTGGTAGGCAATGTGAAAGATTTTTATTTCGATGACCGGGTCTGGGTGATTCGTTACCTGGTGGTTGAAACGGGTTCCTGGCTGTCGAGCCGCAAGGTCTTGATCTCGCCCGTGGCCGTCGGCACGCCGGACTGGTCGCAAGAAGTGTTGCCCGTTTCGATGACGATGGCGCAGGTCAAGGACAGCCCGGATATCGACACCGACAAACCGGTGTCCCGCCAGCACGAGATTCAGTACCTCGGGTACTACGGCTATCCCTACTATTGGGATGGCACAGGCCTTTGGGGTGACGAGATGTACCCGAACATGACAGCGCCAGGCGCTGCGTTGGCCACCACAGAGGTCTCGCAGGCGGTGGACAATCCTCATCTGCGCAGTTTCAACGCGGTCACCGGCTACAGCATTCATGCGACCGATGGTGACATCGGCCACGTGGAGGGTTTGTTGGTGGATGAAGAGACCTGGGCCATTCGGTACCTGGTGGTCGATACCAGCAACTGGTGGCTGGGCCATCAAGTGCTGGTTGCGCCACAATGGATTCAGAGCGTGAGTTGGCCGGACTCTACTGTGTCGGTCAACCTGACGCGCCAGGCCATCCAGGACGCGCCCCCTTACGACCCGGCAGCAGGGCTTGACCGGGCGCAAGAAATCAGTACCTTTAACCACTATGGACGCGCTGGCTATTGGGCCGAGCAGCCCTGAACTTTGAACAACCCCACAAGGAACCATGAAACCCATGACAAGCACAACACCCAGCCTGTTTGACGCCGTTCGCGTCGGTGACCTCCAGCTCGCCAACCGCATTGTGATGGCGCCACTCACCCGAAACCGGGCCCCCGATGCCATCCCGACCCCGCTGATGGCGGAGTACTACACCCAGCGCGCCAGCGCGGGCCTGCTCATTTCAGAGGCGACGGCCATCAGCCAGCAGGGGCAGGGCTATTCCGATGTGCCGGGCCTGTATGGGACCGAACAACTGGACGGCTGGAAGCATGTCACTCAGAGCGTGCATGCGGCGGGCGGCAAGATCGTGGTGCAGTTGTGGCATGTGGGCCGGGTGTCGCACACCGATTTGCAAGCTGAGGGGGCTCAGCCCGTGGCACCATCGGCCATCACGGCGAAAACCCAAACCGTGCTGATCAAGGACGGTGTGCCCCAGTTTGTACCAACCTCGGCCCCGCGTGCGCTGCGGGCAGAAGAATTGCCCGGCATCGTGCACAGCTACCAGGCTGCTGCCCGCAATGCCGTGGAAACCGCAGGGTTTGATGGCGTCGAAATCCATGGCGCCAATGGTTACCTGTTGGACCAGTTTCTGAAAAGCGGTTCCAACCACCGCACGGATGATTTTGGTGGCAGCATTGAAAACCGGGCCCGCTTGCTGCTGGAAGTGGTGCGGGCGGTGACCGGCGCCATTGGTGGTGGGCGCACCGGCATTCGCCTGTCGCCCGTGACCCCGGCCAACGACGCCTTTGATTCAGATCCGCAGCCCTTGTTTGACTATGTGGTGCGGGAGTTGGCCCCGCTGCATCTGGCCTACATTCACATCATTGAAGGTGCCACGGGCGGCGCCCGCGAATTGCCAGATCGCCCCTTTGACTATGCGGCACTGCAGACTGCTTACCGAGAGGCAGGCGGCAAAGGGGCCTGGATGGTGAACAATGGCCTGGACAAGGCTTTGGCCGAACAGGCGCTGGCAGACGGTGCTGAACTGCTCGCCTTTGGTCGCCCGTTCATTGCGAACCCTGACCTGGTTGAACGACTGCACCGGGGCGGGTCATTCAACGTTGGCGACCGCACGACCTATTACGGCGGTGGTGCCAAGGGTTACACGGACTATCCCGCGCTACCTGGGTAAGGTTTGCGGTGTGACCGAGAGTCCTTGCTGAACCACGGTGATGTGGTTCATGACACGGTTGACGCCGGGTGTGCCCCAGGCTGATTGTCCGGCGAGTGCCCGTTCAATCGGGCTGTGAACAATGCCGGTCAAGGTCACTTCGCCGCCTTCAACGATCACACAAATGTTCTCCTGCGCGTGGCGCTTCAGGTCGGCTTCGATGTCCGACCTGACGGCCCCAAATGACAGGGTGTGTTTGATGGTGATTTTGTTGGTCACGCCGGTGACGCCCATCAGGAAGCGGACCGCCTCGGCGGCGTCTTTTTTCTGGAATTGAAGGTTGACTTCGCCCGTCAGGGTGACCCAGCCCTCTCTCACGTTCACCTTGATGGCATTTTTAGGCCAGTGCGTGAGCCAGAGCATCAGGTTTTCTGCCGAACGCGTGATGTTGGCGTCGCTGTGCGTCTCGGGATGGGCGAGATGTTGAAGTGGCATATGTGCTTGCATGGCCGACGCTCCGTCTAGGGTGGAGCTTGACTATGCTGGCTGCGCACCACTTTATCTGTGCGGTGGCACGCTTTGAGCCAGGGTGTTCACGGTCGGCCTGTTCCGACCGGGGCTCAACTGGGGCGCTGGTCCCGCAACATATCGTGCCGGGTGTGCGGTGCCAACTTCCCAGACAAGGTGAGTGACAGGCGTGTGACCAACGAGTGTGACTGTGTCTGAGGCGCGTGAATCGGCATGATCAGCAGCCACACCGCCACCAGCACAGGCACCTGGCGCCCGATGGCCGCGCGTGGGAGGTTGGCCTGCACCAGGGCTGCAACGCTGACGGCGCCACCCAGCAACAGACCGGCAATCACTTCAGACCAAGAGTGCGCGCCAACTTCAATGCGCGAAATTCCCACCAGCAGAGCCAGTGCAAAACCGCCCGCCAAGGCCAGCCGTTGCGCGCCGCGCGGTGCGTGTGACGCCAGGGTGGTGAATAGCAAGGGGTAGACGGCCGCCGCAAACATGGCGTGGCCGGAGAAACCCGTGAAGTCAATCGCGGATATGCCAATGCCCCAACCAATGAACGCTACTTTGCTGGCTGTTGTGACCAGCGTGGAGCCCAGAAGAAACAGGACCCAGAACCCGGCCAGGCGCCGTGCATCGGGCCGCCAGAACAGGGACACCAAGGCCAGCGCGGCCGCGGGCAACAGGATTTGCATCTCACCCAGGCGGGTGAGCAGGTGCCAGAACGGGATGCCAACCGGTGTGTCGGGGCTCATGGGGCCGTCCGCGGTGGGGTTGGTAGAAGGGGGGTCCCGGCGCGACGGCTTTCACGCAACATGAAAAGATACAGGCCTTCGACCTTGTCACGAGCCCAAGGGGTTTTGCGCAGGAATTTAAGGCTCGACCCCACGCTGGGATCGCTGATGAAGCAGCGCACCGGGATGCGTTCACCCAGTCCCACCCACCCGTAATGGGCCACCAGCGCAGTGACGATGGCCTCCAGCGTCAGCCCGTGCAAGGGGTTGTGCGCCTGCGTGGCCATCTTGGCTGCGGGTTGTTCGGGGGGGGAGGAGGGGTCTTGCATGGTTTGATTTTCGCATCTCAGGGTGTCGCCACTTGTAACCGAATAAAAAAGCACTGGTTTATGAAATTAGGCCTAAATAAGCCGCCAGTTCTGCCGTTAAGAAAGATACGAACATAAAAATTACCCTCTTAACCCTACCGGCTTGACCCATCATGCAACTGCCTCCCATTGAGCGAATCTCCCATCCGAGGCCATCTGGCGCGGAGGCGGTGTCCGTGGTGGTGACCAAGGTTGCCGCTGTTGCCCCGGTCCATCCGGTGGCGAGGGACTCGCAGTCGACCGCACCCACGCCCAGCGTGATCAACCTGGTCAATCAAACCAGCAAACCGGGTTCGAACGATCCTGTTTACAGCAATGTCGCGGACCCCATGCGGCGCGTGCTGGACCCACCCACCGAGCCCCGAGACTGGACACTGCACAAACCGGCGCCCGAGAAGGCGGAGAACCCGGCACCGGAGCCGCTGTCAAAAGTGTTGATGGCACACATCAAGTCCATGTGGACGGCCAGTGCCAGCGCGGTGACCGTTGAGCCTGCCAAAAATCCGGTGGAGGCGGATCAACTGGAGGTCGTCGCCAAGTCGGGGGCATTGGCCGCAGAGCCACTCACTTACTCACCCGGGAAAATCACCAAACCCGAAAAAATGTAGCGGTTTCCCCTAACATTGGGGGGATGCACACGACCGCACTTGTACTTTTTTCGGGTGGACAAGACTCCACCACTTGCCTGGCCCAGGCGCTCAGCAAATACGAGCGGGTGGAAACCATCGCCTTTGACTACCGGCAACGCCACCACGTCGAGCTTGAAGCACGCGTCAAGGTCTTGTCCGAGATTCGCCGCCAGTTTCCCCAATGGGCCACCAAACTGGGTGAAGACCATCTGCTGGACCTGGCCGTATTGGGTGAAGTGAGCGAGACCTCACTGACGCGCGACACCGCTTTCAAGATGGAACAAAGTGGTTTGCCCAACACCTTTGTGCCCGGACGCAATCTGCTTTTTTTAACGCTGGCGGCCGCCGTGGCATACCGGCGTGACCTGCAGGTGATGGTCACGGGCGTTTGTGAAACCGATTTTTCAGGCTACCCCGATTGCCGCGACGACACCATCAAGGCCATGCAACTGGCTTTGTCACTAGGCATGGACAAGCGCTTCTTGATTGAAACCCCGTTGATGTGGATCGACAAGGCCGCCACCTGGGCCCTGGCCTACGAGCTGGGGGCCCAGTCGGGCAGCGCCCAGGGCGGGCAAGCGCTGGTGGATTTGATCATCGAACACACCCACACCTGTTATTTGGGTGACCGTGAACACCGCCACTCATGGGGCTACGGCTGCGGCACCTGCCCGGCTTGCGAGTTGCGGGCCCGAGGCTACGAGCGTTTCTCGACCAGCTTGTAGCGCGCGCTGGCGCCTTCGGGCTGCTTCTCCAGTTGCCACTGATGGGCATGGAACGCGGCAACACTGGGTCTGTGTGCTATTGAAATAATAGCACCTCCCGCACTACCTACCTGGGCTAGAAGCCTTTTATATATAAATTTCTCTGTGGCTTCGTCCAGCGCACTTGTGGCCTCGTCGGCAAACACCCAGGCCGGTTTTTTCAACAGCACACGGGCAATGGCCAGGCGCTGTTGTTCGCCGCCCGAGAGCTTCTGGCTCCATGCATCCGATTGATCCAGCTGGTCTGCCATTTGCGGCAGCAGGGCGTCACTGAGGGCCTGGCGCAGTTGCACGTCGGTGTAGCGGGTGGGCGCGTCGGGGTAGGCCAGTGCATCGCGCAGTGGCCCATTGGGAAAATAGGGACGCTGCGGAATGAACATGGCGTCCAGCGGCCGGGTCACCGTGCCGCTGGCAAAAGGCCAAATACCTGCAATCGTGCGAAACAGCGTGGACTTGCCACTGCCCGAGGGCCCCTGCAGCAGCACACTGTCGCCCGGCCCTGCATGCAGCGCCGTACCCGCCAGCAGTACCGCCCCGTTGGGCAGTGCTACCGTCAAGTCATGGGCGTCAAGTGCTACTGAATTAGTAGCTGCTTGCGCACGACTATCAAGGGCTAGAGCCGTAAAAGATGCTTCAAAACTGGTGAGGCGATCGGTTGTGGCACGCCAGCTGGCCAGGCTGCTGTAGCTGTCCACAAACCAGCTCAGTGCACCCTGCACCTGACCAAAGGCGCTGGAGATTTGCATCAGCTCGCCGAGCTGGATCGCACCGCTGAAAAAACGCGGTGCAGCCACCACAAACGGAAACACCACGGCGGCCTGCCCGAAAAAGCTGGTGAACCAGACCAGGTTTTTCTGCGCCTTGATCAGCGCCAGGTAATTGGCCAGCACGCGCGAAAAGCGCAGCTCCAGCTGCGCCCGCTCCACGGTTTCGCCCTTGTCCAGCGCGATCGATTCGCTGTATTCGCGCACCCGCACCATGTGGTGACGGAAATCAGCCTCGACGCGCTGCTGCTCAAAATTCAGCTTGATCTGCGGCCGCCCGATGTAGTGCGTGAGCACGCTACCCGCCAAGCAGTACAGCACCGCCATCCAGACCATGAAGCCGGGAATGTTGTACGCGCTGCCATTAACGGTAAAAGCAAACCCGCCCGACAGGCCCCACAAAATGCCGACAAAGCTGGCCAGCGTGACCACGGCGTTGAGCAGCCCCATGGTCAGGGAAATCGTGTAACTGGTGAACTGGTTGATGTCTTCCTGAATCCGCTGGTCGGGGTTGTCGGGGTTTTTGGCGTCGCCGTTGGGCTGGACGGTGAAGCGCGCCAGCTCCAGCTGGTAAAAAGCGTGATTGGCGAGCCAGCGCTGCAGATAGTGGCCCGTCATCCAGGCGCGCCAGCGCATCTCCAGCAGTTGGGTGAGGTAAAACTTGTAGACCGCAATGATGATGAAGGCGAACGCCAGCCAGGTGAAACGCCCCAGTTGTGCCCAGAACACTGTGGCATTTTTCTCCTGCAGCGCGTCGTAAAACAGCTTGTTCCAGTCGTTGAACAGCACCGCCATGTAGACCAGGCCCAGGTTGAGCGCGATGATGGCCGCGAGCAGACCACGGGCTTTCAACTTCTGATCAGACTGGAAGTAGGGCTTTGTCAGCGCCCAGGCTTGGGCAACAAAGGTCTTGAACGCATGGAGTTTTTGATGCAGGGTCATGGGTGATTTAGCGAGCCGGGTTGGAAATGCCGCTGGCCACATGGCCCGACGGCACATGCTGGGAAGCCGAGTCCACGTGACCCGTCTGGTCGTCAAAGAAAAAATCGGGCTCAAATTCCCGCAGGAACTCTCCCTTGCCCAGACCGCCGAGGAACATGGCCTCGTCCACCTCGATGTTCCAGTTCATCAGGGTGCGAATGGCGCGCTCGTGCGCCGGGGCACTGCGGGCGGTCACCAGCGCAGTGCGGATGCGCATGGCCGGTGTTGCTGCCTCTTGCAGCCGGTGCAGGGCGACCAGCAAGGGCTTGAAAGGGCCATCGGGCAAGGGCAGGGCGGCCTTGTCGGTCTCGTGCTGCTGGAAGGCACTCAAGCCGTGGGACTGGTACACCCGCTCGGCTTCGTCACTGAACAGCACTGCGTCGCCGTCAAAGGCAATGCGCACTTCGTGTGGGTAGGCCTCGCCCGCATGGACCGAATGCGGATACACCTGTGCGGCGGGTACACCGGCCTCCAGAGCCGCGCGTACATCACTCAGGTGGGTGCTCAAAAACAGGTTGGCGTGCAGGGGTTTGAGGTAGCGCCAGGGCGCCTCGCCGCGGGTGAAGGTGCAGCGAATGATCGGCAGTGCGTAATGCGCGGCCGACTTCATCACCCGCAGGCCGCTGACCGGGTCGTTGCGCGAGAGGATGACCACCTCCACCCGCTGCGTCTGCGCGTCGTTGAAGGCCAGCAGCTTTTTGACCAGCGAAAACGCCACGCCCGGTTTGGCGGGGTGCTCCAGACGGTCGAGTTGCAGGCGCATGTAGGCGCGGTCATCACCCTGTTCAAAGACCTCGTTCTCCTGCTCAAAGTCGAACAACGCCCGGCTTGAGATCGCCACCACCAGCTTGCCGTCCAGGGAGGCGCTCATGTCTGCAAAAACATCCGGTAAACGGGGTTGTTGGTTTCTTCGACGTAGGGGTAACCCAGCGTTTCCAAAAACTTGGCAAAGGCCTTGTTGTCGGCCTGGGGTACCTGCAGCCCTACCAGAATGCGGCCATAGTCCGCGCCCTGGTTGCGGTAGTGAAACAGGCTGATGTTCCAGCCCGGACGCATCAGGTTCAGGAACTTGAGCAGCGCGCCCGGCCGCTCGGGGAACACAAAGCGCAGCAAACGCTCGTCTTGTGCCAGCTTGGAGTGCCCGCCCACCATGTGGCGAATGTGCTCTTTGGCCAGCTCATCGTGCGTCAAGTCCAGCGCGGCAAAACGGTGCTTGGTGAAATTGGCGGCGATTTTGGTCGACTCACCTTTGCCGTGGGTGGTCAGGCCCATGAACACGTGGGCATTTTTTTCGTCACTGATGCGGTAATTGAATTCCGTCACGTTGCGCGGCCCACCGGGCAGGTTGCCGATCAGTTCGCAAAAGCGCTTGAAGCTGCCGCGCTCTTCGGGAATCGTCACCGCAAACAGGGCTTCGCGCTCTTCACCTACCTCGGCGCGCTCCGCCACAAAGCGCAGGCGGTCAAAGTTCATGTTGGCGCCGCACAAAATGGCGGCGTAGGTTTCGCCCTTGGTTTTGTGCGTGTCAACATACTGCTTGATGGCCGCCACGGCCAAAGCGCCGGCCGGTTCAACAATGCTGCGCGTGTCCACAAACACGTCCTTGATGGCGGCACACACGGCGTCGGTGTCCACAATCACAAATTCATCAACCAGGCCGCGTGCGATGCGAAAAGTTTCTTCCCCCACCAGTTTCACGGCGGTGCCGTCCGAGAACAGGCCCACGTCGGGCAGCGTCACGCGTTTTTTGGCCGTGACGGACTGCGCCATGGCATCGGAGTCGTTCATCTGCACGCCGATGACCTTGATCTCGGGCCGCACCGCCTTGATGTAGTTGGCCACGCCTGAAATCAGGCCGCCGCCACCAATCGCCACAAACACGGCATCGAGCCGGTTCGAGCCATGGCCCTGCAGCTGGCGCAGGATTTCCATGGCAATCGTGCCCTGGCCTGCAATCACGTCCGGGTCGTCAAAGGGATGTACAAAGGTCAGGCCCTGCTTTTTCTCCAGCGCTGCGGCGTGGGTGTAAGCGTCCGAGTAGCTCTCGCCATGCAACACGACCTCGCCACCAAAGCCGCGCACGGCGTCAATCTTGACCTGCGGCGTGGTGGTGGGCATCACAATGACCGCGCGGGTGCCCAACCGCTGTGCGCTGAGCGCCACACCCTGGGCGTGGTTGCCGGCGGATGCGCAAATCACGCCCTTTTTGAGTTGCTCGGGTGTGAGCTGCGCCATTTTGTTGTAGGCGCCACGCAGCTTGAAGCTGCGCACGGGCTGCTGGTCTTCGCGCTTGAGCAGTACCGTGTTGTGCAGCCGTTTGCCCAGCGCTTTGGCAGGCTCCAGCGCAGTCTCGATCGCCACGTCATAAACACGGGCAGTCAGGATCTTTTTGAGGTAATCGGCGGGTTTGAGTGCTTTGGCCCTGGATGCAGACGTCATAAGAATTTAATCGTTGGTAGGGTTTGGATGAAGTGTTTTACAGGCGATCTTGGGCAGTTCGGTACGCCCGGTTTTTGTCGCGTTTTCCGGTGGCGATGACGGTCACAAAAACCTCCAAATCATCCACGCGGTAGATCAGTCTGTAGCCTACGCTGTGAAGTTTGATTTTGTAGCAATCCGCCATGCCATGCAGTGCTGCTGAAGGTATTCGGGGCAGCTCCAGGCGTTCAGCCAGTTTTTTTTTGAGAGGCTCTCGAACACTGGCGTCCAGTTGCTGCCATTCCCGCAAAGCCTGTTCGTGAAAACGCAGCTTATAGGGCATTGAAATCGACTTCAATAAAAGGCCCATCAGCACGCTCGCGTATTAACTTGGCATCTTCCAGGTCTTCAATGTGAGCCAATAATCGCTCGTAATGACCCGCTGGCAGGAGGTACGCTTCCGGACGATTGTGGTTGAGCACGGCAATGGGGGCGTCATCGGCCTGCTTGAGAATATCTGCGTAGTTGCGTTTAAGCTCGGTTACGCTGACCGCAAAATGAGAAAGAACGGTGTCCATGTCATCTCCAGATTGGAAAAGAAATTTTATTAAATGCTAAATATAGCACTTATTAAAGTATTTTTTTGCGCTGAGCATGGTCTGTTCGACAATGGCGTTAATTTACACAAAGGTTAAGAAATGGAATGCACAGTGAGCTGGACAGGGGCCTTGGGTACGCGCTCAGGCATGGGTTTTGTGGCTGAAACCGGCAGTGGTCATACATTGATGATGGACGGCGCGCCGGATGCCGTCAAACCTGAAAACGGTGGTCTGAACCTGGCGCCGCGTCCGCTGGAAACGGTACTGGCAGGCACCGGCGGTTGCACGGCCTATGACGTGGTGCTGATCCTGAAGCGCGGGCGCCATGTGGTGACCGGCTGCACCGTCAAACTCACGGCCGAGCGGGCCGAGGTGGACCCCAAGGTGTTCACCCGCATCAACATGCATTTCACGGTGACCGGCAAAGGTATTCCCGCATCTGCCGTGGAGCGCGCCATTGCCATGAGCCATGACAAATACTGCTCAGCCAGCATCATGCTGGCCAAAACAGCCGAGATCACGACCAGCTTTGACTTGCTGGAAGGTTGATTTAGATCCTGTGCGCTACCGTCGTCATCACCTTGGCTGCTGCGCGCATCAGGGTTTTGACGGGCTGGGGCAGGTCAATGGCGCCGGCGTGCTGGGCATCCAGCGCGTGACGGGCCTCGTCATCCTTCATTTGCGCCACGATGGCGCGTGAGGCGTGGTCGTTGGCGGGTAACAGCGTGAGGTGGCTTTGCAGATGCGCTTCAACCTGATTTTCAGTCTCCACCACAAAGCCCAAACTTACCTTGTCACCCAGTCGGCCCGCCAGCAGGCCCAGGCCAAAAGCGCCAGCGTACCAAAGTGGATTCAGCAATGACGGGCGCTGCCCAAGTTCGTCCAGGCGTTGCTTGGTCCATGCCAGATGGTCAGTTTCTTCGGCGCTTGCCTTTATATAGTGTGCGCGGAGTGCTTCGTTTTTGGTAGCAAACGCCTGAGCGGTGTAAAGCGCCTGGGCGCAAACCTCGCCCACATGGTTGACCCGCATCAGGGCCCCGGCCTGCGCTTTTTCGACTGCTGACAGTTCGGTTATTTCTCCCGGCAGGGTCGGGCAGGGCTGGGCCGCACGCGGCGTGGCAAACAGGGTGCGCAGGGCTGCGTCGGCAGTGGTGAAAATTTTGTCTGTGGGGCTCATGGACACAAGTCAATCCTCTGGGAATTGTCGTTTGAACAAAATTCGATTATCCGCGCTTGCTCCATGGATGCCCGGAAACGAAAAAAGCCCCTTTCGGGGCTTTTGAAGGTTTGGATTGAACCTTAGAACGAATGCATCACGCCAACTGCAGTGCGAGTAGCCGTGGTATTCCCAGCTGTCACCAAGCCCGAAGTCATCGCCAGATCACCAGCCGCCGTGGAGCCAGCTTTCACATAGGTCAGCGAAGCGTAGGCAATGGTTCGCTTGCTCAAGGCATATTTGCCCATTGCAATGAATTGTTCACCTTTGCCGTCGCCTTGACCAGACAATTTGGTGCTGTAGTAAGCGCCAGTCAATGTTGTCGCTGGCGACAGAGCGTAATCAAGGCCTGCACCAATGACGGCGATTTTGCGTTTGGTTGCGTCGACTTCACTGTGCACGTACGTCAGTTTGAACGTCAAAGGATCCATGACGTACTTCGCGCCACCACCAACGAGAGTCAATGTTTCGGTGTCTGCGGTGTTCCGCAGCTTGGCATAAGCGATAGCAACGCCCGATTTTCCATCAGTAAAAGTGCCAGACAAGCCTTTGTAGGAATTGCCTGAAGTGTTGCCAGCTTGCTCTCCAAAACCATACATCGCCGCACCGATGAATCCAGACATCACTGGAGTCACATATTTGATCGAGTTATTCTGACGCAGCGCGGTGCCGCCACCATTGGTGCCGTAAAGTCCAAACAGGGCACCAGAATTCAAGGCGCTGTAAAGCACGTTGGGGTTGGTGCCTGCATGTGCCAATCCTATTGGATCGGCCAAGCCCACGGATCCCACCCCCAGCATGTTCTGGCGACCCAGATCAAGCGTTCCAAAGCCACCCGACAGTCCAACCGTTGAAATGCGGTCAAACATGGTGGCAACTGCTGGCGTGCCAAAAGTTGAGCCACCAGCACCCGTGTCATTCGCCAATGTACCTTCCAGCGCGAAATTGGCTTTCAATCCACCGCCTAAGTCCTCAGTCCCTTTAAAGCCCCAGCGCGAAGTTGCCAGTTGGCCTGCATCGATAGCGGTCTTTGCACCACCAGCTTGGTTGGTGGTGTAAACGACGGCAGCGTCAACAATGCCGTACAGCGTCACGGATGACTGAGCGTTGGCGACCCCGGCGCAGCACAGGGCTGCAGCGGCGGCCATGAGGCGAACCGTTGAATGAGTTGTTGCAGTGCGGGTAGCGTAGTTTTTCATCTGAATCCTTTTAAAACGGAAATTAACCAACCTATCAATCACGGCTTAATTTTGCATGGCTGCCAATCCCCAAGAAGACGCAGAAGAGACAAAACGGCCGCTTTTAGGCTTTTTCTTCACACGTGTTTTCCCTAGTTGGCAAGTGGCGAAAGCATGGAATTTTCCCGTAACAAGATGTGACAAATAGATGTTAGCCGCGATTTCTGATCGTGAAATGTCTCATTCGGGCAACGTTTCCCCCAGAAAAATCGCCGAAAAAACACGTTGTTGGCTAAACGGTTTGTTTTGAAGTATTCCTTTTGCTCTAATGAAATCAGAGACGCGCAAAGCGTCCTGTCCAAAGTACTTCAAGTGAGTGTTTTGGTTTTATTAATTTTTCTGGAGTTTTCACATGAAAAAGAGTTTGATTGCACTCGCAGTGCTCGCCGCTTCCGGCGCTTCTTTCGCACAGTCTTCCGTGACTTTGTACGGTATTGCTGACGTTTGGTTGGGTCAGTCTGAAGCTATGGGCGTGAACAGCGTCAAGCAAACGAAAATCGACAGCGGTGGCGTGTCTACCAGCCGTTTTGGTTTCAAGGGATCTGAAGATTTGGGCGGCGGTTTGAAGGCCAACTTCACACTGGAGCAAGGCTTCAATATCGATAGCGGCGCTCAGGGTACCCCTGGTTTGGCATTCAATCGCTACGCCTACGTTGGTTTCTCCGGCGGCTTCGGTGAAGTGAAACTGGGTAAAACCGGTACGGCTTATGACGACATCTGGGGCGCTGGCAATGCTAGCTTTGACTCAGCCTTGTCGGCTAACAACGACGTGCTCAAGAGCGGTGGTTACAACTGGAACCCAGCTAACAGCATTTATTACGCCACTCCAACCATGAGCGGATTCAGCGGTGCAGCCAGCTACACCTTGGGCGAAAACAAGACAGCAACGGTTGATGCCGGCGCTATCGCCAGTGCTCAGGTCAAGTACGAAGCCGGTCCAGTTATGGCAGCTTTGGCTTACCAGGTTGAAGGTCTGGTCAAAGGTGTGACACCTAAAACTGAGTTCACCCGTTTGGTTGGTTCATACAACCTCGGCGTCGCCAAGTTGATCGCTGGTTTCGGCCAAGTCAAGATCACAAGCGGATTGACAACCAACGAATGGGAAATCGGTGCTGACTACCCAGTCTCCAGCGCTCTGACCATCTCTGGTGGTATCGCTCGTTCTACAGACGACGACGCTGCTGACACAACACGTCAAGGTTACAGCCTGGCTGCTAACTACGCACTGTCCAAGCGTACTTCCGTGTACGGTGGTTACCGCGCTGCGACGACCAAGGCAAATGGTGCTGCTGATCAAGACGGCAGCCTGTTGGCCGTCGGCGTGCGTCACGCGTTCTAATTTCCCTGCAACACCGGCCTAGCCGGTGTTGCTTGGTTATTCAGACAAAAACCGCCCCGAAAGGGCTAGCCGTTCTAACAAGGAATTGCTAAGCGCGGTTTGAATCTATTCAAATGCGCTCCAGTCTTCGATTGGAGCGCATTTTTTTTGGAGGAGAAATCTTCTTCAGCGTTTCAAGCGCGGTGCTTGTTCGGCAGTCTCTGCCTCAGCAGCTTCGTCTGCAAGCGAGCGCCCCAGATTGAACTGCTCCAAGTGTCGGCGCACGCCCTGAAATACAGGGTGAGCCAATTCCACTGGGAAGTCGGCGGGCAACCGCTGTTCAACGGCGACCAGCGCCGCGTCTAGGCGGTGCGTCATGTCCAGCATGGCATCCCAGGCACCTTCCACTCTGCTGCGTTTGGCCAACGCTTCCCAGTGACGAGACTGGATTTCCGACAGCTTGTAATGTGCCGTCTTGCCACGCACGGCCATGGACAACTTTGTTTTCTTGTACTGCAGGGCGTTTGGGCCCGTGCCAATCAGCGGCCATGCCGAGAGCACATCGTACAAAGGCGTCATCCGATAGCGACCGCCTGGCAGTACAAACAGGGAAAAGTTCTTGGCATGTCCGTCGATGGCTGCCAGACACCAGAACAGCAGCTGGGCGCACAAAAAGTTTCGCCCGTCTTTATGAAAAGCCTCTCCTCCTTTCAGGACCTCCAGGCATGCCTCGATACTGGGCCCACCTTTCTGTTCGTACTTCTGGTCGCTGGAAACACCTTTTGCCTGGCAAAAGTCTTCTTGGGGCAATCGGGCGATCCAGCCTTCCGGGCGCCAGCTTCGGTCAAAGCGTTTGACCACCAGCACCCGCCGCGCGCCAAAGTCCTGCATGTGGCACTCCGCCACCGGCAAACCAAGCTCTCGCACTATTTGGTTGCAAAGCCATTCGTTTTCGACGGATAACCGCAAGTCCAGATTGCGCCCCGGGGTTACCCCGATGGGCGGCTTGAGTATGTGGGTGGTGGGCGTGGCGCCCAGGGGCCGACACCATTGGCCGTTCACTTGAAGCAGTGCAGTTTTTTCCTGCGCACCGGCAATGGACAGCCGCCAACCTTCTTCATCATCCTGAGCCCCCACTCCGGCTTGGGAGCCCAAGGCACCCAGATGCTTTTCAATCTGTTCGGACGTGAGAGTCTCGTACGTCAGCGTGTCAAAACCCTCCGGGGTAACGCCGGGCGGCAGCAATTGCACGGCACCCACGCAGTCCCGGCCAACCGCTTGCAGCAGCGTAAACGCGTCCGTGCCTTTGGTGCGGAACCGGGCACTGATACGTTTACGAATGCCATCACTATCCGGCAGCAGATTGTCAAAGTAGTTGCGCACCACGTCGCCTTCTAACCGGTTGTCTGCCGTAAAAGGCAGCGACAGGGAAAGCGGACGGCTGCGCGCAGACGCCCGCCAGGACGGCGCATAGTCCAACCGGTGGTTGCCGGTGCGCCCCACACGCCAATTGCCCACCAATTCGCCGTTCATCCAGATGGAAAGCGCGCTCATTACCACTCTCCTTGAGAACCGGTGTCGGATATGTTTGACACGGGTGATGCGTTGCCGCCCGGTACTTGCGTATCGCGCAAGACCAGATCGACACCTAAAACCCGCAGAAATTCCAGAAGTTGCCCCGCACTGACCGCCGCAGGATGGCGCTCAATCGCCGCGATGCGGGACTGAGACACCCCGAGTTTGAAGGCGAGGTCCATTTGGCTCAGCCCGCGCACTTTGCGCAGGGACCGCAGCTGAGGTGCGAGTTGGTCCGAGATTGAAATGAGATAGTCCATGGCGAAATACCACCTTTGAGTAATATCGTCATGATATCTGTTAAAAATGATAACGTCTGAATATCGTTTTTAAGTGATATTACGTCCGTGCTCAAGCGACCCCCTGTCCCGGCCACTCCCCATTGGTACGGCTAGCCAAAAGAGCGGTTTTTTTATGGGTGGGCGGTTTGCCTAGGCTTGCAAGCGTTGCAAGCCAGCCACACGAATAAATTAAATTGAGCCCTGATTCGTAGAAATGTACGTTCGCGACACGTCTCTCTGGTCAAATTCGTTCAGCTTCTAGTTACGGAAGTGAAACAGGACATTGATAAATGTCTTGATGTACATATTCTTTGGAGTCATTTAATGAAAAAATCTCTCATCGCTTTGGCCGTGTTGGCTGCTTCCGGCGCCGCTATGGCTCAGTCGTCCGTTACGCTGTTTGGCCGTTTGGATGCCAGCGTTGGTCAAACCAGCACCGAAGCAATCGGCGCTGTGCCAGTTGCCAAATTGTCGCAAAATGTTATCAACAGCGCCGCTTTGAACACCACTTTCTGGGGCCTGAAAGGCACTGAAGATTTGGGTGGTGGCTTGCGCGCCAATTTTGAACTGCAAAGCCAGTTCACCATTGATACCGGTGCAGTCGCAGCTGGAAACACCTTGTTCGAACGCAAAGCTGTTGTCGGTTTGTCCGGCGCTTTCGGTGCTGTTGACTTGGGTCGTCAGTACACCGCTTACGACGCACTGCGCGGCGCAACGAACAACGTTAACGATTTCAACTTCGCCACCACCGGTAGGGTGTGGGGCACTGGTGTGGCAGATTACGCCAACCGCGTGAGCAACTCGATTGGTTACACCTCGCCAACTTTCAGCGGCATCAGTGGCGCTGTGGTTCTGGGCCTGGGTGAAGACAAGACTGCTACGAACTCTGCAAGCAGCAACAACAGCCTGCACATCAAGTACGCAAATGGTCCAGTCTTGGTTGGATATGCATACCAAGAGCAAAAGGCTGCTGGCGCTACTGTGCCCACCGTAACGAACAAGTACAACTTGCTCGGCGCTTCCTATAACTTCGGCGTGGCCAAGTTGACAGGTAGCTATAACACCGCCAAGAACGGCACTCGTGATGACAAAGAGTACCAAGTTGGTGTGAGCGCTCCGTTTGGCGCAGCTACCGTGTACGCTGGTTACACCAATGCGAAGAGCACTGGTGCTGGCCTGGCTGACCTGGCTGGTTCCGGCTTCGCTCTGGTGGGTACTTATGACCTGTCCAAGCGCACAACCTTGTACGCTGGTTACAACGCTTCCAAAGTTGAGTCCGGTACGACTGGTGCAATCACAGAATCCAAAGCAGCTAGCTTGGCTACTGGCGTTCGCCACACGTTCTAATTTGATGCGGGTTTCATAGCCCGCTTCTTATTCGAATCATGAAACCGCTTCGGGGCAACCTGAAGCGGTTTTTCAGTTTTTGACCGTTTCTTCAGGTGATCTGCTTGTGATGAAAATGATGGCTGTCTTGTATGGCATCTTGCTGTTGACGGGTTGCGCGTCGTTGGCGCCTGTTCTGGACGCAACGGATGAACAAGCCATTGCCAACCCTTGGTCCCAGGCGCCAGTCCGCGTGACGCTTTCCAAACATGAGCCAGTCACACTGCCTGCGGTTTCCCCTGTCTGGCAGCACCGCATCTTTCCCGGCAAAACTGCCAACCTGTTCACTTACGCCCGCCAGGAAGGTCGCCACACCATGATGGCGAGTGCGCAGTCGTCGGCCAGCATGTTGCGTCAGACGGTGCACATTGCACCCGCTGAGTTGGGTCGCGTTAATTTTTCCTGGAAAGTGCCCGAGTTGATCGCTCAGGCCGACATGGCCCTGCGCGATAACGATGATTCACCCGTGCGCATTGTTTTGGCCTTTGAGGGAGATCGCTCCAGGTTTTCAGCCAAAAATGCCATGCTCTCCGAGCTGTCGCATGCGCTGACCGGAGAACCCATGCCCTATGCCACGCTCATGTATGTGTGGTGCAATACGCGCAAACCGGGTTCAGTGATCATCAACCCGCGGACGGATCGCATTCGCAAGCTGGTGGTGGAGTCGGGTGGCAAGCACCTGAACCAGTGGCTGGACTATGAGCGCGATATTAGTGCTGATTTCGAGAAGGCCTTTGGCGAGGCGCCTGGTGCTTTGGTGGGCATTGGCATCATGACGGACAGTGACAACACCCATTCCGCCACGCGGGCCTGGTACGGCCCGCTGACTCTGGCGGCGCTCAAGTAGCGCTTACACCCGCAACTCAGGTGTAGCGCTTGCTGCGCAGGTTGTTTTTCATTTCCCGCAGTAGGGGCTGCAGCCGGTCGCCACCAATGCGCAGAGCCACCGAGGTGGCCAGGATGTCGATGATCATCAGGTGCAGCAGGCGTGACACCATGGGGCTGTAGCGGTCATAACCTTCCGGGTGGTCTGCCGCCAGGTGAATATGCCCGGCCGCTGCGAGCGGGGAGCAGCTGGCGGTGATGACGATGGTCGTGGCGCCGTTTTTGCGGGCGATGTCGCAGGCGTCCATCAGGTCGCGGGTGCGGCCCGAGTTGGAGATCACGATGACGCAGTCGCCCGGACCCAGCAAGGAGGCGCTCATGACCTGCATGTGGCCGTCGCTGTACGCAATGGTGTGCATGCCCAGGCGGAAGAACTTGTGTTGTGCGTCTTGCGCCACCACACCCGAGTTGCCCACGCCGAAAAACTCGACACGCTTACCCTTATTGAAGGCTTCCACCAGGGTGCAAACCGCTTTTTCGATGGCGACCGTGCTGGCGTCGTTTCGGTATTTCAAAAATGCGGCGACGGTGTTGTCAATGACCTTGACCATGATGTCGTTGGTCTTGTCATCCACATCCACGCTGCGGTGGATGAAGGGCACGCCCTCGCTCACACTGCCCGCCAGCTTGAGTTTGAAGTCCGACAGGCCGTCATAGCCCACGCTGCGGCAAAACCGCACCACGGTGGGTTTGCTCACATGGGCCCGGTCGGCCAGTTCGCTGACCGGGAGCTTGGCAAAGCTTCTCGGGTCGCTCAGTACAAGTTTGCCCACCCGCTGTTCAGCGGGGGCCAGTGAGGGCAAGGAAGCTTTGATTCGGTCCAGCATGGTGTTTAGTTCTCTTCGCTCCAGCAGAAGCCGTCGCGCGCAATCATGGCACTCGACGCGCTGGGGCCCCAGGTGCCGGAGGCGTACAGACGGGGGCCTTGGGCATCGTTTTTCCAATGCTCAAGGATGGGTTCAACCCAGCGCCAGGCTTCTTCCTGCTCATCGCTGCGAACAAACAGGTTCAGGCGGCCGTCAATCACGTCCAGCAGCAGGCGTTCGTAGGCGCCCACGCGTTCGGAGCCAAAGCGTTTGTCAAAATCCAGGTCAAGCTGCACGGGCGCGAGCGCCTGTGAGCTGCGGCGGCTGCTTTGCCCTTGCGCCAGCAGGTGCAACTCCAGCCCGTCCTTGGGCTGCAGGTTGATCACCAGGCGGTTGGCATCGCCCATCTGGGAGTTGAAGATGGCGTGCGGCGTGGGCCGGAAATTCACCACAATGCGGGCATCCCGACCGGCCAGGCGTTTGCCGGTACGGATGTAGAAAGGCACGCCAGCCCAGCGCCAGTTGGAGATTTCGGTGCGCAGGGCTACAAAGGTTTCGGTGTTGCTTTGGGGGTCCACCCCGGTTTCTTCGCGGTAGGCTGCGACCGGCGTGCCGGCAATATTGCCTGCGGTGTATTGGCCGCGGATGGTGTCCTGCGAGAGCGACTCGGCCGTCCACGGCTTGAGTGACCGAAGCACCTTGAGCTTTTCGTCGCGGATGGCGTCGGCATGGGAGTTGATGGGCGGTTCCATGCCAATGGCGCACAATAGCTGCAAGGCGTGGTTTTGCACCATGTCGCGCAGGGCGCCAGTGGTCTCATAGAACGCACCGCGTTTTTCCACGCCCAGCTCTTCGGCAATGGTGATCTGAATGTTGGCAATGTGTTCCCGGCGCCACAGGGGTTCGAACAGGGAGTTGCCAAAGCGCAACGCAAACAGGTTTTGCACCGCAGGTTTGCCCAGGTAGTGGTCGATGCGAAAAATCTGCCATTCGTTGAAAACACGGCGCACGGTCTCATTGATGGCGCGGTTGCTGGCCAGATCGTGCCCCAGCGGCTTCTCCAGCACCACGCGGGTCTGGGGCGTGTTCAGCCCGGAGGCGGCCAGTTGTTCGCACACGGTGGTGAACAGGCTGGGCGCGGTGGCCACATACATGACCACCGTGTCGGCCTGGCGTTGGGCCAAAGCGTCTTTGAGGCGGGCGTAGTCATCGGGATGGGACAAGTCCATCCGCACAAACTCAAGCAGGGCGGCAAAGCGGGTGAACTCTTCCACGCTGGGGCGTTTGGCGAGGTCGACGCTGTCAAAGCGGGCGCGGATCTGCTCCCGGTATTGTTCATTGCTGAGGTCGTCACGACCCACGCCAATGATGCGGCCATCCTCGGGCAGGGTGCCATGACGGAAGGCCTGAAACAAAGCCGGCATTAGCTTGCGCCAAGCCAGGTCGCCGGTACCACCAAACATTACTAGGTCGAAGCTCATGATTTCAAGTTACATAAAAGATGACGTTGTAATGTAACTTTGTTTCACTCATAATTCAAGCCTCGCAGAAAACTGTTTTTTTAACCTTCCGCCTTCGGCGCCTGCTTTCATGAACCAACTCGACGCACTCAAACAATTCACTACTGTGGTGGCTGACACCGGCGACTTCAAACAGATCGATGCCTACCGCCCCCAAGACGCCACGACCAATCCGTCACTCATCCTGAAGGCGGTGCAAAAAGCGGACTACAACACCTTGTTGACCGAGACCGTGGCCCAGTTTCGTGGCCGTGCGCTGGACGAAATCATGGACCGGCTGCTGGTGCGTTTTGGCTGCGAAATCTTGTCCATCATTCCGGGCCGCGTGTCGACGGAAGTGGATGCCCGCCTGAGTTTTGACACCAATGCCTCCGTGGCCCGGGGTGAGCGCCTCATTGCGTTGTACCAGGCCGAGGGCATTCACATGGACCGCGTGCTGATCAAGGTGGCGTCCACCTGGGAGGGCATTCAGGCGGCCAGGCTGCTGGAGGAGCGTGGCATCCACACCAACCTCACCCTGTTGTTCTCGCCGTGCCAGGCCATTGCCTGCGGCCAGGCCAAGGTACAGCTGATTTCGCCGTTTGTGGGCCGCATTTACGACTGGTACAAAAAGTCGGCAGGCGCGACGTGGGTAGAGGCTGACAACGCGGGCGCGAACGACCCGGGCGTCAAATCTGTCCAGCAGATTTACAACTACTACAAGAAGTTCGGCATTGCCACCGAGGTGATGGGGGCGAGCTTTCGCAACGTCGGGCAGATCACCGCGCTGGCGGGTTGCGACCTGCTCACCATCAGCCCCGATCTGCTCGCCATCCTGGCGGCCACTGACGCACCGCTGGTGCGCGCGCTCGACCCACAGGCGGCACCGGCGCTGGATTTGACGCCGGTGACGTATGACGAGGCAGGCTTCCGCTTTGCACTCAATGAAGACGCCATGGCCACCGAGAAGTTGTCCGAAGGCATCCGCGCGTTCTGCGCAGACGCCGTCAAGCTCGACCACCTGTTGCAGGCGGCCTGATCATGAGCCGCACCCGTTGTGACCGCACGCCTGCCTGGGGCGCACTTCAGAGCGCATTTGACAGCCAGGGCCAGGCCTTTGACCTGCGCACGGCTTTTGCCACTGATGCGGGCCGCTTTGAGGCCTTCAGCCAGAGCGCGCCCCATGTGTTTGCTGATCTGTCTAAAAACCTGATTGACGGCGCCACGCAGACGCTGTTGATGGACTTGGCTCGCCAGAGCGGTGTGGAGGCGCATCGGGATGCGATGTTTGCAGGGGTTGCCATCAACAACACCGAAGACCGTGCCGTGATGCACTGGTTATTGAGAAATCCGGCTGTAGCCCAGGCAGATATTGCGCATGTAGCTACTAAAAATGTAGCAAATGAACTGGCGCTGGTGCACGCCACGCTCACCCCCATGTTGGCTTACGCGCAAGCCGTGCGTGCCGATGCGGCGATCACCGATGTGGTGAACATCGGCATTGGCGGCTCGGACCTGGGGCCGCAAATGGCCGTGGTGGCGCTGGACGAGTTTGTGCTGCCGGGCAAGCGATTTCACTTTGTGTCCAACGTGGACGGCCACGAACTGGCGGCCGTGCTCAAGCGCGTCAAGCCCGAGAGCACGCTGTTTTTGATTGCCAGCAAGACGTTCACGACGATTGAGACCATGACCAACGCCTTGTCTGCCAAGCGCTGGTTTGAAGCCAACGGTGGTACTGATATAGGCCGGCATTTTTGCGCATTGACCACCAATGTGCCCGCCGCCAACGCCTTTGGCATCAGTACCACCTTTGGCTTTTGGGATTGGGTGGGTGGGCGCTATTCGATGTGGTCGTCCATCGGGCTGCCCTTGGCCATTGCCATTGGCGCGCAGGGTTTTCGCGAGTTTCTGGCCGGTGCGCACGAGATGGACGAACACTTCCGCACCGCCCCACTGGAAGACAACCTGCCCGTGCACCTGGGCTTGCTGGACGTCTGGTATCGTAATTTTCATGGCTTCACCAGCCGCAGCATTGCGCCGTACCACAGCGCTTTGCGCCGCCTGCCAGCTTACCTGCAGCAGCTGGAGATGGAGAGCAACGGCAAGCAGGTGGATGCCACCGGCGAGGCCTTGCCGTTTGGCACCTCCCCCGTGTTGTGGGGCGAGCCTGGCACCAACGGCCAGCACGCGTATTTTCAGATGCTGCACCAGGGCACGGACGTGGTGCCGGTCGAGTTTGTGGCCGTCAAAAAGCCCCAACACAGCTTGCCCAATCACCATGAGTTGCTACTGGCCAATGTGGTAGCGCAGGCGCAGGCCTTGATGGTCGGCAAGACCGATGCGGGTGGCCACAAGAACTTTCCGGGCAACCGCCCCAGCACCTTCTTGTTGCTGGATGAGCTCACCCCCACCAGCCTGGGTGCCTTGATTGCGCTGCAGGAGCACCGCGTGTTTGTCAGCGGGTCGTTGTGGGGCATCAACAGTTTTGACCAGTGGGGCGTGGAACTGGGCAAGGTGCTGGCCAAAGACGTGGAAGCCCGTCTGCACAGCGGCAACGTGGCCGGGCTGGACGGCTCGACGGCCGGCCTGCTGCAAAAACTGCGGACCTGATCGGTCCCTCTTGGGCCTAAGGCGCCACCAGGTACTGGCGCCTGAAGGCTTGCAGCGTGGCCTGGTAGGGCACGCTGCCCACTTCATCGAGGTCGCTGTGCGCCCCCCCTGCAATGCTGAGCCATTGCTTGGGCGGGTTGGCCGCGGCGAACACGCGCTCCCCCAGAACCTGGGGAATGGTGGTGTCCGCATCGCCATGGATCATCAGGAGCGGCGCGTTCACCTTGCTTATTTTGTCGATGGAGGCAAAACGCTCCCCGTTGAAGTTAGCTAAAAACCGCGCCAGCAAGCCCGCTTGACGGGCTACATCCGCAAAACTGCTGAAAGCGGACTCCAGAATCAGCGCACCATAGTCCTGGGGGGCACGCAAGTGGCTGGCCATCTCCACCGCCACGCCGCTGCCCATGGAATGGCCGTAGATCACACGCAGGGCAGGGCGCGGTTCTCGCCGTTCCAGCTCCGCCCAGGCGAGTCTGGCGTCCTGCAGGATCGTCTGCTCTGACGGGATGATGGGGGTGCTCACCCCCCAGCCACGATACTCCACGGCCAACACGGCAAAGCCCGCTTCGCGCAGGGACTCGATTTTGTGCAGGTTTTGGTACAGGTTGCGAAACGTACCGTGAAAGTACAGCAGCGTGGGTGCGGTTTTGTCCGGGTGGGGCAGCCACCACATCTCGACGCGCTGCGTGGTGGGTCGTGCTTCGGCGGAGTCAGTGATTTTACCTGGCACTGCTTGCGGTACGGCCACGAAAAAGCGTTTGTCGCCCTCACGCAAGCCCGCAAAGTCGGCGGGCACGCCCGGTGTCGGGCGGTAGATGATCTCTCGCTGTTTGGCGTCCAGCCAGGCGCAGCCGCTGGCAGACAGCAGTGACAACAGCAGAAAGACACGCAGCAACCGCATCGCCCATTCGCCTGGTTCAAAAAGTACAGCCGTTACACTGCGTACCCGTTGCATTCTCAAATCCGTTCTTGCATTCATGAAAAAATTGATTCACATCGTCGGTGGCCTGATTGTGGCCCAGCTCGCCAGCACGGCCGCAGCCGCGGCTGAGCAGGGTTTTATCGCGGAGCTGACGCGCGACAAAGTGGTGAGCTGGCAGTTCAGCCCCTTGACCTACCACTTCACCCAGGACGACGAACACAAGCCCGTGGTCATGGTCGGCCTGGAGCGTGAGTACCCCAATACCAAGCTGGATGGCGGGACCTTTTTCACCAACTCGTTTGGCCAGCCCACCATTTACCTGTATCCGTGGGGCGGCGTGTACAAGACGCTGGGAGGCATTGAGCACCTGTCCTTCAAGTGGACGGCGGGCGTGATGTATGGCTACCGTCAACCGTATGAGAACAAGGTGCCCTTGAACTTCAAAGGATTTTCGCTTGCCGCCATCCCTGCCCTGGCTTATGAGTTCAAACCCGGCTGGTCTGCGCAGGTGAACTTTTTGGGCACTGCCGGGCTGATGTTACAACTCAATGCCCCGTTCAACTGACATCGTTCATTCCAAGTATTTTTGAATGAAATAAGGCTCTAGCCCAGGTGCAGCGTGCACAAGTAGCTATTAAATTTATAGCAATAAACAAAAAACCCGCAAGGTTCACACCAAGCGGGTTTTTTGTTTTGTGTCGAAAGCCATAACGCCTATCGACGCAGCATGACGACTCAGAGCTAGGCGCAAGGGCGTAGGCAGTAGCAACGCTACGGCAAGCCCTTGCAACGACGCTATGTGTCGTCAGGCAAGGAGCATTACATGCCCATGCCGCCCATGCCGCCCATGCCGCCCATATCGCCACCGCCCATGCCACCCATGCCGCCGTCAGCCTTTGGGGCTTCAGCAACCATGCACTCGGTGGTCAACATCAAAGAGGCCACAGACGCTGCGTTTTGCAGAGCAGTGCGGGTCACTTTGGTGGGGTCCAGAATACCCATTTCGATCATGTCGCCATAGGTGTCGTTGGCTGCGTTGAAGCCGTAGTTGCCCGTACCGGCCAACACAGCTGCCACCACCACAGAGGCTTCACCGCCGCCGTTGTAAACGATCTCGCGCAGAGGCGCTTCGATGGCTTTCATCACCAGCTTGATACCGGCTTCCTGGTCAGCGTTGTCGCCTTTGACGACGCCAGCAGTTTGCTTGGCGCGCAGCAGTGCAACACCGCCACCAGCCACGATGCCTTCTTCCACAGCAGCGCGGGTAGCGTGCAGGGCATCTTCAACGCGGGCTTTCTTCTCTTTCATTTCGACTTCGGTGGCAGCGCCAACCTTGATCACGGCAACACCGCCAGCCAATTTGGCCACGCGCTCTTGCAGTTTTTCACGGTCGTAGTCAGAAGTGGCTTCTTCGATTTGCACGCGAACTTGCTTGACGCGGGCTTCGATGTCAGCAGCAGCGCCAGCACCGTCGATGATGATGGTGTTTTCTTTGCCCACTTCGATGCGCTTGGCAGAGCCGAGGTCAGCCAAAGTCACTTTTTCGAGCGACATGCCAACTTCTTCAGCAATGACCTTGCCGCCGGTCAGGATGGCGATGTCTTCCAACATGGCCTTGCGACGATCGCCAAAGCCAGGCGCCTTGACAGCCACAACCTTCAGGATGCCACGGATGGTGTTGACCACCAAAGTTGCCAGGGCTTCGCCTTCGACATCTTCAGAGATGATCAACAAAGGACGGCCGGACTTGGCGACTTGTTCCAGGGTAGGCAGCAGGTCACGGATGTTGCTGATCTTCTTGTCGTACAACAACACGAAGGGGTTGTCCAACAAAGCGGCTTGCTTTTCTGGGTTGTTGATGAAGTAGGGTGACAGGTAGCCACGGTCAAACTGCATGCCTTCAACCACGTCGAGTTCGGAGTCAAGTGACTTGCCGTCTTCAACCGTGATGACGCCTTCTTTGCCCACTTTGTCCATCGCATCAGCAATGATCTTGCCAATGGCTTCGTCAGAGTTGGCAGAGATGGAGCCAACTTGAGCGATTTCCTTGGACGTGGTGGTGGCTTTGGAAGCCTTCTTCAGCTCGGCAACCAGGGCTGACACAGCCTTGTCGATACCGCGCTTCAGGTCCATGGGGTTCATGCCAGCAGCCACGTACTTCATGCCTTCGTGAACGATGGCTTGAGCCAGCACGGTAGCGGTTGTTGTACCGTCACCAGCGATGTCAGACGTCTTGGAAGCCACTTCCTTGACCATCTGCGCACCCATGTTTTGCAGCTTGTCTTTGAGTTCGATTTCTTTGGCGACGGACACACCGTCTTTGGTCACGGTAGGGGCGCCGAAAGAGCGCTCCAGAACCACGTTACGGCCTTTGGGGCCGAGAGTTACTTTGACCGCGTTGGCCAAAATGTTCACGCCTTCAACCATGCGTGCGCGGGCTTCGCCGCCGAAAATTACGTCTTTTGCTGCCATGATGATGACTCCAGATTCAGTTAATTAAGAGGAAAGGAGAGAAGAAGAATTACTTCTCGACGACTGCGAACAGGTCGTCTTCTTTCATGACCAACAGCTCATCGCCGTCAATCTTGACGGTCTGGCCGCTGTACTTGCCAAACAAAACGCGGTCACCGACCTTGACGTTCATGGCGAGCAGTTCACCCTTGTCGTTTTTCTTGCCAGGACCAACAGCCAAGACTTCACCTTGATCAGGCTTTTCAGCAGCGCTGTCAGGAATGACGATGCCAGAGGCGGTTTTGGTTTCGTTTTCCACGCGTTTGACAATCACGCGATCTGCGAGAGGGCGAAGTTTCATGGGATCTCCTTGAGTTTTGAAACAGAGGTTGAAAACTAGAGTGCCAACTTGGAAAAGCTGGCGCTCGTTATTTTGAGGAGGCAAATGCGGGCGGTTCAAACCTGCTAGCACTCAACTCCTACGAGTGCTAATGATAAGGGCATTTGGCAAACATTCAAGAGGGGGCAGGGTAAAACCCCATGTTTTGGAGCCAGTTGCGGAACGCCGCTGATCTTTCCACTCTGCGCCATTAAACATTCCACTGTTGCCGTTTCCCAAATGAATTCGGGCCCTCCCAGCCTCGCAGCCATATACTTTCCATCAACAACTTTCTGAATCAGCTTGACTCAGGTGTATCGTGGGTTGGCCCGCCCATTTGCTGCAAATTTCGCATGAACTTCACGTTGTCGAAATTCAAGTGATGCATGAACTCCCGCAGAATCAACAAGGTCGCCGTGAATCTGGGGTCATCCGGAATGTCTACTTGCGATGCGGGCCTGCCTTCGGATCTGGCGGCAAGTTGGTCGAACAGTCTTTCCACCTGTTCAATGCTTAGTGTTCTCGTCAACCCATCCGGGCAGCCCAGCATGTGGGCCATGTCATCAACCCGTTCATCCGTCGAATAAAGTGGGGCGCGTCCTTGGGCGACTGCACGGGCGCGCGTGACTTCGTCCTCAACGGCCATGATGGCGTTTTCGATCTCAAGCGGCGAGGGTGGATTGTGTTTAAAAAAATCGATGGATGTCCGACTGGCGCCCATCTCCAGCAGCAGCACCTGGTCGGGTTCAACGCCCGTGCCGGATGCAACCCAGGTCTGGTCGTCGCCGATGTGCAGTAGCACGATCGGGGCGGCAGGCGACGCACTCTTGCGAAGGTTGGCGTAGCCCTGGTGGATCGCATCTTTCATGTCAAGGCCCTAACGTGATGGTTTGTAACCAGGACAAAAAGTCCGCCTGCATAGGGGCATTGATGGTGTGGTCTATCGGGTACCGCCGGGACAGGTGTGCCACGCCCAAGTCACTGAGAACTTGCTCTGAGCGCTGCGCCCATACCACCGGCAGTTTGCTATCGTACTCGCCGTGCCCAATGAATGCGCGCAGGTTTTTCAACTGCGCTGGGTCGGCGATGTGCGGCTTGAGTTCAGGCAGGATTCGCCCCGACAAGATCGCAAACCCGGCAACGCGCTGTGGCGCGCTCAGCGCAACGCTGGCGCTCAAAATACCCCCTTGACTGAATCCGGCAATCACCGTTTTCTGGGGTGCAATGCCGTAGGACTGCTGCAGTTTCTCCACAAATCGGATCAAGGTCTGGCGGCTTTGCTCGGCCTCGGTCTCGACGATCACCGGACCCGCGCTGGTGAAGTTCACTCGAAACCAAGCGTATTGTCCCGCGCCCAAAGTGATGGGGCCGCGTGGCATGACGACGAGCGTGTCCGGGTCTGCCGTGTGGGCCAGGTTGACGAGATTGGTCTCGTTGCCACCCACGCCGTGCAAGAGCAGCAACAGCGCTTTGGGATTCGCCGGCTGCGGATGTTTCGCCAGAAACATCAAATCAAATTGGGTGTTCATCATTTAAGTCCCCATACATAAGATTCCATTGATAGAACGCCGTTGCTGACGCCCCCCTGCAACACGCCCACTTCGTCCGTCTCGGTGGTGGCCCCCATGGCGATCAGCAAGGGAAGAAAATGCTCCTCGCTGGGATGGGCGCGTTCGGCGTGCGGTGCGTCATGGCGGTAGTCGATCAATTGCTTGACTCCTTTGGCGCGCACCGCAGTCTGCACCCAATCGGTGAATTCCTGGGTATAGGCTTCGGGTTTGCTGCCTGAGTGTCGAAATTCGTACAGGTTGTGCGTCATGCTGCCGGAGGCCACGATGAGTACGCCTTGGTTGCGCAGCGGTGCCAGTGCCCGGCCCAATTCCACCGCCGTCCCGGTGGTCAGGTTGACAGGCATGGAGACCTGAAAAACCGGCACTTTGGCCTCTGGCAACAGGTGCATCAGGGGCACCCACGCACCATGGTCCAACCCGCGACGGTCATCACAGGCTGCAGCGAAACCTGCCACCTGCAGCAGCCGCGCCGTCTCTTGGGCCAATTCAGGCAGACCGGCAACCGGATAATGTAAGGCATACAGGCTGGACGGAAATCCGCCAAAGTCGTGCACGGTCTCTGGGCGCGCGGTACTCAGGACCCTCACGTCCCTTGTCTGCCAATGGGGTGACACCACCAGCACCGCCTTGAGTTCAGGCAGTTGCGTGCCCAGTGTGCGCAGTTGGGGCCCAAGTAGTCCGGGTTCAATGGCAAAGGTGGGTGCCCCATGGGAGATGAAAACGACGGGCGTTTTGGCTGTGGAGGTCATGGCAGTTCCAGGGTTATGTGCTCAGTTGGAATCAACGTTCGTTGCGCGCATCCAGGCTCCAGGCGCCCGCGCCGTTGGCCGCCAGCGCCAGCAAACCGCCCACCAACGCAATATTCTTGAAGAACAGCAGCTGTGTGACAAATGCCTGGTCAGCCGGCACGGCCCAGTAGGCGTGAAAGAAGAAGCTGGCCACCAGCGTGAACGCTGCCAGAATCAAGGCCGCAAACCGGGTACCGAATCCGGCCAAGAGCGCCAAACTGCCCAGAATTTCAACCACCAGCGCCAGAGTGGCGCCCAGAGTGGGTAGCGGCAAGCCCACCGACGAGATGTATCCCACAGTACCGGAGAAGCCCGTGAGTTTGCCAATGCCGGCAGGCAGAAAGAGTGCAACGAACAACAGGCGCGATGCGAGGGCAAGGCTGTTTTGAAAGGTTTTTGACATGATGGTTTCCTTGATTTGGGAGGCTGAGAGGGAGGTGGCAGGTCTGCAAGCCTTGGGCGCTTGCAGGTAGCGAGTCTTTGCTTAAGCGCGCTTGATCCAGGTCGGAGCAATCGATGTGCCCAGACCTGCGCCGTAGCCTAGGTAAATGTTGAGCCCAGCTAACGGCTCCAGGTAGCGCGCATTTTTCAGACCACCGGCATCGATCGTGGCAAATCCCATACTCTCGGCCAGCGTCTTGGCGGTCTGTTTGGCACGCTCACTGTCACTGGCGACAAAGACTGAGGCGGTTTGACCGCTGCCAAAGTCAGCGCCGTCGACCAGCACTTGGGCAAATACCGTATTGAATGCCTTGACTACTTCGGCCCCTGGTATGGCCTTGGCGATTTCTTCCGCAGCAGAGGTGCTGTGACCAAGCGTCAGGCCCATGTAGTCGGCCGTCAATGGGTTGGTGATGTCGATGACCACCTTGCCGTTCAAATCCCCCACACTTTGGAGCGCATTGACGGCATCGGCATAGCCGGTAGCCAGAATGAACACATCCGCTTGTGCGGCTGCATCGGAGTGGGCCACGGCGGTGGCACCGGCGTTGGCGGCCGCCAGTGCTTGTGCTTTTTCAAAACTGCGTGTGGTCACACTGACTTGGTGACCCGCCAGCGTGAGTTGTTTGACGAAGGCTGCGCCCATATTGCCGGCGCCGATAACTGTAACTTTCATGATGATTCCTTTGGGTTGCTTGAAATTGCCTGTTGCAGACATTGCACTGGCTGAACCGAGTGTGTTTTGCAGTGCATGGGATGGACTTTATTGGAAACACATGGGAAGATAAACTCTGATAAATATGATTAATTGTTTCAATTTGAGGATCAATGGATCGATTTCTAGAAATGCAAACCTTCAATGCGGTGGTGGATGCTGGCAGTTTTGTCAAAGCCGCCGACGCGCTGGCCATGTCCAAGGCGGCGGTGTCACGTTATGTCGTTGACATGGAAACCCGCCTGGGTGTGCGCTTGCTGCACCGCACGACCCGGCGGCTCTCACTGACGGATGAGGGACAGATTTTTTACGCCCGCAGCAAGGAGCTACTGGCTGAACTGGCGGAGGCGGAGGCTGAAATCACGTCCCGCAGTGAGGCCGCGAGTGGGGTGTTGAGGATCAATGCGCCATTCACCTTTGGCGTTTTGCATCTGGCACCCCTGTGGGCTGGGTTTATGGCGCAACACCCCCAAGTCAAACTGGAGGTGACGCTGTCGGATCGCCTGGTCGATTTGGTGGAGGAAGGCTACGACGTGGCCATCCGCATCGCCAGTCTGGAAAGTTCAACGCTGGTGAGCAGGCGGCTGGCGAGCACGCGCATGGTGTTGTGCGCATCACCGCAATATCTCAAGCTGCACGGCACGCCAATGCATCCCCGTGAGTTGGCGGACCATGCCGTGATTTCCTACAGCTACTGGTCAACCAAGGACGAATGGCATTTCACGGGCCCCCTGGGCGCAGTGAGTGTCAAAACCAATCCCTGCATTCATACCAATAACGGGGACACCTGCCGAGTGGCTGCACTCGCCAGCCAGGGCATTATCTTGCAGCCCAGCTTCCTGGTGGGTGACGATTTGGTCGCGGGGGCATTGGTTGAGTTAATGCCCGAATTTCGATCGATTGAGCTTGGTATCTATGCTGTCTATCCAACCCGCAAACATGTCTCACCCAAGGTTCGAGCGCTCCTGGATTTTTTGGCAAATCACTTCTCACAACCGGGGGCGACTTGGTAGGCCTGCGGTTGACTCTTCAACACATTTGAGGGCAGCCATGATCTAGCTGTCGGTAAATTTCGGCTTCTCCTCATAGAACTTCCTGCTTGGAAAAACCTATTCGTGACGCCTTGGGTTTAGCGGGGGGATTGCCGAATGTTTAGTGGCGTACAAGTGGAAAGTGGAAAGTGGAAAGTGCAAGTGCATGTGGTTTCATCTGAATCATGCAAATCAACGACTTACGAAGTGGGCGAGTGGAAAGATCAGTGGCGTTCCGCACCCGCTGTCAGGGCTCGGCTCGTGGATTAGGGTAGGCTGCGCCCATTAATTTGAAGGAAGAACAATATGCTGCTGACTGATATCGTGGTCGAACACAAGTTGGTATCCCACGGGGGCGAGATTCGCGGAACCTTTCTGCTGCACCCATTTACGAACACGCAACGGGATCATCTTGGCAAATACGAGATCATTCGCGACGTTCGCGACATTCGTGAGCCAGGGACCAAAGAAGTCAGGCGCTCCACCTTTGTGTCGTTTTCACAATTGGCGGAGTTGTATGCGAAAGGCGTGCTTGAAGAATTCGGGTTTTCAATTCGCATGTGCCCCGTTGGCGACAAGTACCCAACCAAGAACCCTGTCAAGAAAATTCAGGCCAGCAACATCAAACCCGGCTCACCGTTTGACTTGGCTGTTCGCAGTACTGACGTTTCAAAACCTGCGAGCCGCGAATTGAGGACGGCGTTGCTTCGCACCAACGTTAAGCTTTAGCAGGCTGCTGAAAGAGCTCGTTGGGACTTAGGGCTACGCTGAACAAGTGCCGTCAAAACGCCAGCCGAGGCTGATGACAGTGCGATTTCTTGAAAACGAAGCGTCAATCGCCCTATTTTGTGGCCCCTGGGGCCTGTTGTCAG
>NZ_JBWMAW010000025.1:0-37404 GCF_056521395.1 Rhodoferax sp. LS1R11 | reverse complement strand
TTGATGGACTTCCATGCTGTTCTTGCTCATGTCGAAGGTGACATCCGACATGTGCAAGAAGTAGTTGGCGAAATATTCCTTGATGACATAGCCTTTGTAGCCACAGCACACGATGAAATCATTGATGCCGTGATGGGAGTACATCTTCATGATGTGCCAAAGGATGGGCTTGCCTCCTATGTCAATCATGGGTTTGGGGCGGGTGGATGTTTCTTCGGATATTCGGGTTCCGAGTCCACCGGCAAGAATTACAGCTTTCATTTTTAGTTACTCCGCACTCACATTAAATTTGTAGTCATGTTGCTTCTTAATACTTCCCGATCCATGCCGCCCGCCTTTCTGCCAGTATCCTGTTGCGATAAGGCATGAAGTCAGCCTGCTCAAACAAGTGGTGGCTGATTAACTGTCCATAAGCCTTGTCACTGCCGAACAAGCGGCGGCCATGCCGCACAATTTGTCCAAGCAGGGGCTCAGTCACCACTTTCAAATCAATCAGGTCGATGGGGCGACCTGTCTGCGCTGCCAGGGCGGAGATGATGTCCATTTTTTCGGCAGCTGTCAGTGGCTGGCTGGCAGCTACAGCAATATCCAGGTCACTGTCGGCACGCTGTCGACCCTGGGCAACCGAGCCAAACACAAGTGCCAGCACCAGGCTCGGAAAGCCCGCCAACACATCCCGTAGCAAAGCATCGATATCCTGCAATGTGTCTGGTGGTGTGGGTTTGGCTGCGGTCATGGCGTTTTCTGCTTAAGCACGACCAAGGGCTTTCGCCCATGTACGGCGCAGCCGGGTGACTTTTTCGGCAGACTCAGGCGTTTGGGCCACACCGCGCAAGGCTTGGCGAATAAAAACGAAGAGCAGCAGTGCAAAGCCGACGGCTATCGTGGTCAGCACCGCGATCTGAACCTTTTTTGGCTTGCTCTTGCGCTCAGGGGGTTGGGCAATGTCCACCACCTGAATGATGGCGCCTTCGCGGCTTTCGTCTACGCGGGCCATTTCATACTGCTTGGCGAACAGTTCAAACAATGTTTCGTTGTACTTGAAGTCGCGGTACTTGGCGATGTAGTCGCTGTCGCCACCATTGGCAGGCGTTTCTTTTTCGGAGCGTGCCAGTTGACCGCGCAAGGCTGACATTTCTGTTTGCGCCTGTTTGAAGTCGGGCGCCGATTCCGTCAGGTAGCCGCGCATGCTGGCCAGCTTGATTTCTTGCGCCGTGATGGCGGCCTGGAGTTTGGCCAGTCCTTCTACGGCCGCTTGAGGGCTGGCCTTCAACGCACTGCTGTTGACACCACTGGCCTTCAGTGCCTGTTCGGCTTTGGTCAAATTGTCCTTGGCGTTAACAAGCTGTTTTTCAAAAAACTGGCGGCGTTGCTGGGCTTCGGTCAAAGCCAGGCGGCTCATCAGGCGGCCCAGTTCTTCTACGTGGGCATTGGCCAGCTGGGCGGCAAACTGGGGGTCTTTGTCGCTCGCGTCAATGGTGATCAGGCCGTCTTTACCGCTGGCAATCTGTGCGCTTGCACCAACCGCATTCCGGGCGTCTTCACGAAACTTGGTCTCATAACGCTCGGTGAGTTTGAATCGGTCGACCAGTGCGTCTTGCACCGTGCGGCTTTTCAGAAAGGCCACATATTGATCGGCCGGATTTTTAATGCCGCCCGCAGCGGCACCCGCCAACCCGCCCAAGGCACCGAGGCTTTGCAGCATGGCGGCTGCACCGCTTTGCTGTTGCTGGGGGGGCATGAACTTGGTCGTTGCCGTGAAGGTGGGGGGAATCGCAAAGCTGATGCCCAGCGCCAGCAGGCCAGCAGCCAGCGGCCCCAGCACCAGCAGGCGCAGGTTGTCTGCCACCACTTGCAGCAGGTCCAGCAAGCTGATTTCGTCGTCTTCTTCTGCGGTTTCGATTGTTTGGTTCATTTATGCTTGGTTTTGGTTGAGCAGCCCGACAGCTGCTGCCTCAGCTTCAATAGCCGTGACGGTGTGAAAAAGATATTGTTGGCACGTAGCGCAGACTCATAACAAAACCCCGGTACGTTTGGCGATTTCAAAAATGGGGGCGGGAGGTGTATTGGCGTCTTTTAGTATCACGTCGATCTTGCGATCACCCAATGCGAGTGTTAGCGCACCGTACAGTTGGCAAAGTACTTTTGCCCGGTTTTGAAGCGGAGCAGCTGTTTCAAAAAACAAATCAATATCGCCGCCTTTACGCTCGTCAAGCGCCATGGAGCCAAACACGCTGACTTGCGCGTCAGCACCGAGCACCCGCTGTGTGGCGTGACGGATGGCTTGAACTTGTTCGGTGCTTAAGCGCATGTTTTCTCAAAGATGAGTGGCGTTAAAAGCTGTGAATGGCAGCAATGCCCAGGCCAAAGTTGGCAAAGATCTGTGTCCAGTCTTTCAGCACGCGGGTGAAGAAGTTGTACTTGCTTTCGCGGTCAAGCTGCGCGGGCACCACCACGGTGTCGCCGGGCATCATCTGGACCGATTCAAAACCACCGCTGAACAGGCCGCTGCGGTCGCGCCGCGCCAAAATGCTGCCGTCGGCCCGCAGGACAAAGGTTTGGTCCGGTTCGGCTTCTTCGGTCAGGCCTGCGGACTTGAGCACGTCGCCCACGGTTTTGCCGGATTTGTAAATAAACACGTTTTCGTTGTTGACCGCACCAAACGCCGACACAAAGCCGGGCACAGACGGAATATGGATGCGGTCGCCGTCTTCAAGCGGCAGGGCGGGCAGGGCGGCCATGGTTTGGCTTTTGGGGTCAAGCTCCAGGGCCAGGCGGCCGCTGCTTTTGGCTACCTTCAGGCGCTCGATCTGGCTTTTGAGTTGGGCCTGTTGCTGCTGTTGCAGCGCCAGCGCCTGGGCGGCGTCCGCACCCCGGTTGGCGGCCACGCTGTTGGATTGCGACTGAAATTGCGCCTCCAGCTTGCGGGTGAGGGTGTTCAGGTTTTCCTGTTGGCGCGTTCGCACGGACTCGCGGCTGAGCTCGGTGCCAAACACGTAGGCTTGAGAGGTCAATCCACCAATGCGGGTGAGCAGTTGGGGCAGGGTTTCACCTGGCGTGGTCTGGTAAACGCCGGGGGCGGCCACTTCGCCTTCCACGCGCACCAGGCGGGTCAGCCGGTCTTGTGGCAGGCGCAGGTCGTTCTGGCTCAGGATGGTGACCACGTCTCCGGCCTGCAGCGGCAGGTTTTGCGTGGGGTCGCGCAGCAACACGGCTTTGCCCAGGTTGAAGGGGATGAGCTCGGTGGTGAGCTTGTTGCGGTCTAGGCGCTCAATCACGGCGTATTCCCAGTTGATCTGGTCCGCCATGTTCCTGACCCGGTCAGTCACTTTGCCGCCTGCTTCTTTGGAGGAGCTGAATTGATCTTTGGTGTTGTTGCCAAAGTCCCTTGAACTGTCGTTCAGGTCTCGGGTGCTGTTGCCCATGTCCCGGACGTTGTTGTCCGGGGTTCTTGCGTTGTTGCCGGTGTCTTTGAAGTTATTGAAGTTATTTGTGGCGTCTTTGCCGGCTTCGGTGTTTTGCACCAGCAGGTTCTTGCGCTTGTAGTAGTCACCCGTGATGAGGGCTTCGCGGTCGGGGATCAAATCCTGAATTCGCATGCCTTCAAACCAGCGGTAGCGCAAGGGTTCGGCCACCACGCCTTGCAGCGTGACGGCGTTGGAGAAAGCGGGGCTGATGTCCAGCAGGGTCAACACGTCACCGTCACGCAGAGGCTGGCGCAGGCCTTGTGCGTCGAGCACAATTTCTTGCACCTGGCGGGGCGGCACGGCCTCGCGGGTGATGCGCTCCAGCAGCGCTTTTTGGGTTTTGGCCAGGGCAGGCACGCCGCCGCCCAGGGTGAGGATCTCGCCCACGCTGGTGGCGCTGGATTTCAGCTCGTAAATGGCGGCTTGGTCAAAGGCGCCTGTCACGGCAATGCGCGGGCCTGCGGGTGGGATCACGATGACGTCACCGGACATCAGCGCCAGATCACGCGCCTTGTCGCCGCGGGCAATGAAGTCGTACAAGTCGAGCGTGCTGATGGTTTTGCCACCGCGCTTGAGTTCAATGGCGCGCATGGAGCCGTTGGCGTTGGGGCCGCCGCTGGCGAACAGGGCGTTGACCAGGGTGCTGAGGCTGGACAAATGGTAGGTGCCTGGCTGCAGCGCCTGGCCCACCACATACACCTGGATGCCACGCAAACGCCCCAGAGAGGCATTGGCCTGAAAGTTGGTGAAAATCTTGCCCAGTTGGGCGCGCAGGGTTTTTTCAAGGTCACGAGCCGAGGTGCCGGCCAGGGTGATGACCCCCACTTTGGGGATGTTGACCTGGCCGTTGCGGTCAATGGTCAGGCTGGTCTCAAAGTCCATCGGCCCCCAGACCTGCAGGCGCACTTCATCACCCGGTCCGAGGATGTAGTTGTCCGGCGCGGGCAGGGCGCTGTCTGCGGCGTAGGCTTGCGGGGCATCAAACAGCTCGCGGCCAAAAATGGGGAGCAGGCGGCCGGTGCTTTCTTGCACAAAGCGCTGAAACTGGCTGGGGCCTGCGGGGCGAGCTGGCGGGCGAAGGCGCGACGAATCCAGCGTGGTGACGTCGGTGGCGACCTTGCTGGCGTCTTGCCCGTTGGCAGGCATCTGCAGAGCCGGTTTCAACGACAGCGAACGGGGGTCGGCGTTGGTTAACGGGGTGTTGGCCTGCGGGTTGACAGGCACCGCCATGCTGTTGTTGTTGGTTGCGCTGCTTGTTGTGGCCGTCTGGGCCTGCAGGCTTGCGCTGCACACAAGGGCCAGCGCGGTCAGTACCGTTCGCAGGCTGGGTGATTTGGAGAAGGACTTCAACATGGGCATGGGAATGGTCTGGGTAAATCTGGTGAATAACCGACTGAAATTGAAGTGCGAAAACTCAGGCTTTGGCGTCTGGCAGTGTGCTGGAGCCACCAAAGCGGCGGTCGCGCTGGCCGTACCAGGCAATGGCTTGGTCCAGCTCGTCTTCCGAAAAACTGGGCCACAGCACGTCAGTGAAAAAAAGCTCGGTGTAGGCCAGTTGCCACAGCATGAAGTTGCTGATGCGCGACTCGCCGCCGGTGCGGATGAGCAAGTCAGGGTCTGGGGCGTAGGTCAGGCCCAGGTGGTTGCTGAGGCTGGTTTCGTCCAGCGTTTCAACCGATTCGCCGGGGTGGGCGGCCTGCCAGGACTTGACGGCCTGCACGATGTCCCGGCGGCCGCCATAGTTGGCGGCAATCGACAGGGTGATTTTGGTGTTGTGGGCGGTCAGCTCTTGCGCGTCGCGCATGAGGCCTTGAATGCGGGCGTCAAAACCGGAGGTGTCGCCCACCACTTTGAGGCGAACGCCTTTGGCGTTCATGCTTTTGATTTCTTTTTGCAGGTACAGCGCCAGCAAACCCATGAGGCTGGAGACCTCCGAGGCCGGGCGCTGCCAGTTTTCAGTGCTAAAGGCGAAGAGTGTGACAAATTTCACGCCCCGGTCAGAGCAGGCTTGCACAACGCGGCGCACGCGCCGGGCTCCGCTGGCGTGGCCCAGAGCCGCAGGCAAACCGCGCTGTTTGGCCCAGCGACGATTGCCATCCATGATGATGGCAATGTGCTGGGGGACGATTTGGGTGGTGGATGGCTGGTTGGCGGTCACTAAGTTCGTACTCTGGCTACTTAACCTGTGGGAATAAAAATGAGCCCCTCTCAGAGCGTCAAAACACATCTTGCCGGGTTTCTACCTGGCTTCGAAATAACCGCTTAGTGTACCCGAGGGCCCCACATGAGACTTATACAAAACCCATCCATCCGAGCAGCCCGCCAGCCCCTAATAACCACAGTAAATGCAGCTTGGTGCGCCATACGAGCAGGGCACTAAAAATAGTGACAAGGAGTAACGGCCAGTGCTCGGCCGGGCTGCCGTGGCTGGCCGCCAGAATCCAGCCGGTGGCAATCAGCAGGGCAATGACGATGGGGGCCATGCCCTGTTTGAAGGCGCGTACCGCCCGAAGTTCGCGGTTTTGATGGCCCCAGCGGGCTGCCGCGAACGTGAGGGTGGTGCTGGGCAACATGATGCCCAGCATGGCAATGAAAACACCCATCAAGGCCAGCAGCCAGGCAATTGCGCCGCCGCCCACACCGCCCCCGGCGTTGAGGCCCACGTTCCAGCCCATCAGGGCGACAAACAGGACGTTGGGGCCCGGTGCGGCCTGCGCCAGGGCAATGGACGAGGTGAATTGCCCCTCGCTCAACCAGTGCTGCTCGTTCACCAAAAAGCGGTGCATGTCGGGCGCGGTGGTGATGGCGCCGCCCACGGCCAGCAAGGACAGGGACATGAAGTGGGTGAACAGGGTCAGCCAGTCAGCGGCCGTCAGGGTGAGGCTCATGCTTGGGTCGCCGTGGTTTGAAGCCGCCCCAGTTGCCGGTAGGCCCAGGCACAGGCCAGTGCACCCAGGCTCAAAAGCACCCAGGCCAGGGGCACCCGCAGGATGGCGATTGCTATAAATGTCATAGCTGCCATCGACCAGCAGACGGGGGCTCCCATCACATTTTTCTTCAAAGCACCAATGAGCTTGAGTCCGGTGGCGGCAATCAGGCCTGCGGCCACCGCGCCCATGCCGCGCAGCGCACCCTGCACGCCGGGTGAGTCTGCTACACCGGCAAAGAGGGCCGCCAGCGCCAGCACGATCAACGTCGGAAAAGCCAGCATGCCCGCCAGCGCCACCAGCGCACCGCGCAGCCCAAAGTAGCGGTCCCCAATCATGAGAGACAGGTTGACGACGTTGGGGCCGGGCAGGATTTGGGCCACGGCCCAGTCTTCCACAAACTCGTCCCGCGTCAGCCACTGCTTCTTTTCTACCAGCTCGCGTTGCACCACGGCCAGCACGCCGCCAAACCCTTGCAGCGCCAGCCAGGTGAAGGACCAAAACAGGTCGCGCAGGGATTCGGGGCGGGGCTTGGCGGGATTCGTCATGGTTCAATTATCGGGGGCCCCGGGGCTTGGGTGGAGAATGACGTTTGTTGCATTCATTTTCAATTGCCCACTCCCCATGCCCACACTCCTCAGCATCCAGGTCGCGCAGGCGCGGCGCGTTCAAATCAGCGGCCGCTCCATCCTCACGGCCATTCACAAACAGCCTGTGGCGGGCGCGGTCCCCGTCATGCCGTTGGGCCTGGCGGGTGACGAGCAGGCTGATTTGTCGGTGCATGGTGGGCTGGACAAGGCGGTGTATGCCTATCCGTCCGAGCATTACCCGTTCTGGCAAGCGGCCCGGGCGCAGGCCGGGTTGACCGGCATTGACGACGCGCTGCCCTGGGGCTCGGTGGGTGAAAACCTGAGCTTGCAGGGGGTGCTAGAGACGGATGTGTGGGTGGGCGATGTGCTCAAGTTTGCCCACTGTGAGTTGCGGGTGACGCTGCCGCGCGAGCCTTGCTACAAGTTCAACGCGGCCATGGGCTTCAACGGGGCGGTCAAGGCCATGGCACAAAGCGGCTACTGCGGCTTTTACCTGGCGGTGGACCAGCCCGGCCCGATCAGCGCGGGCGAGTCATTTGAGCTGGTGCCCGGCCCGCGGCGCCTGCGCATCACCGAGTCGTTCAACGCCAAGATGTTCAAGCACTTGCGCTGAGTGTTTTTAAGTGCTATCTATTTAATAGCTTTATGTGTAGGTTCTACCTGGGCTAGAGGCTGATTTGATGCATAAATCAGGGCGTCAATCTGTGCGTCCTTCTCCAGCCACATCTGTTGCACCCACTTTTGGTAGGCCTCGCGCACGGCCGGGTCGCCAGCGTAGTCACCCTGCACCAGATGGTGCGGCACGGGCAGGGCCCACACGCGCACGGTGACGCGTTTGAGCTTGCCGGTCAGGAACTGCCAGAAATCCGGCGCGCCGTCGGGGTAAACAATGGTGACGTCCAGAATCGACTGGAACTTGTCGCCCATGGCGTTGAGCGCCAGCGCGATGCCACCAGCCTTGGGTTTGAGCAGGTGTTTGTAAGGGGAGTTCTGGCGCTGGTGTTTGGCCGGGGTGAACCGGGTGCCTTCCAGAAAGTTCATGACGCTGGTGGGAATCAGCGCAAATTTCTCACAGGCCTTGCGCGTGGTTTCCTGGTCTTTGCCGCGCATCTCGGGGTGCTTTTTCAGAAACTCTTCGCTGTGGCGGCGCATGAATGGAAAGTCCAGCGCCCACCAGGCCAGGCCCATCACCGGCACCCAGATCAGCTGCTGCTTGAGGAAAAACTTCAGCAGGGGAATGCGTTGGTTGAACAGGTGCTGCAGCACCAGAATGTCCACCCACGACTGGTGGTTGCAGTTCACCAGGTACCAGCTGCGGTCGTTCAGGCCGTCCAGGCCCTGCACGTCCCAGGTGACGCGCTGGGTCAGCCGCATCCAGGCACTGTTGCCCGAAATCCAGGCCTCGGCAATGCGCAGCAGCAGCGGGTCGATCAACAGGCGCACGGCCTGGAGCGGGATGATCAGCTTCACCACCGAGAACACCAGCAGGATCGGCACCCAGAACAGGGCGTTGAGCGTCATCAGCACGGTGGCGATGACGCCCACCAACAGGGGTGGCAGAAAATTTAGCATGGGCGTACTGTACCGCCGGTAAGGGGATGAGTACCCTTGCAAGCAGCATTCCAAAGGGTAAAACCTTACACTACCCGGTTGCTCTCCACCTGTGCCTGCCCATGAACGCCCCCGTTGACGTCTCCTTTTTTGCCCGCGCTGCCAAGCCGCTGACCAGTTACCGCAAGTACTGGGCAGCCCGCTTTGGCACGGCCAAGTTTTTGCCCATGAACCGCGCCGAGATGGACAAACTGGGTTGGGATAGCTGCGACATCGTGCTGGTGACGGGCGATGCCTATGTGGACCACCCCAGTTTCGGCATGGCGGTGATCGGGCGCATGCTGGAAGCCCAGGGTTTCCGGGTCGGCATCATCGCCCAGCCGGACTGGACCAGCGCCGAGGCCTTCAGGGCGCTGGGCAAACCCAACCTGTTCTGGGGCGTGACCGCGGGCAACATGGACTCCATGATCAACCGCTACACGGCAGACCGCAAGATCCGCAGCGACGATGCCTACACCCCGGGTGACGTGGGCGGCAAGCGGCCGGACCGCGCTGCCATTGTGTACAGCCAGCGCTGCCGCGAGGCCTTCAAGGACGTGCCGATTGTGCTGGGCGGTATCGAAGGCTCGCTGCGCCGCATTGCGCATTACGACTATTGGTCTGACAAAGTGCGCCGCTCCGTGGTGGTGGACGCCAAGTGCGATTTGCTGCTGTACGGCAACGCCGAGCGCGCGATTGTGGAGATTGCCCACCGCCTGGGCGCCAAAGAGCCGGTGCAGAACATCACCGACGTGCGCGGCACCGCGTTTGTGCGTCGCACGGATGACGAATCCGGCAAAGGCTGGTTCGAGATTGACTCGACCAGCGTGGACGAGCTGGGCCGTGTGGAAGCCCACGTCAACCCCTACATGACCACCAGCGAACAAGCCGCAGAGCAGGGCAGTACCTGCGCCAAGGAAGACGCTGAAGCAGGTGCCATCCAGCCGCTGGTCTTTGTGCCCAACCCCAATTTGTCCATGGGCAAAGGCAAGCTGAAAGTACCGCCGCGCGACCGTTCGGTCATCCGCCTGCCCAGCTACGAGCAGGTCAAGAGCGACCCGGTGCTCTACGCCCACGCCAACCGTGTGCTGCATCTGGAAACCAACCCCGGCAACGCCCGCGCACTGGTGCAGGCGCACGGCGAGGGCGTCACGGCGCGTGACGTGTGGATCACGCCACCGCCCATTCCGCTCACCACGGCCGAGATGGACTTTGTGTTTGACTTGCCCTACGCCCGCAGCCCGCACCCTGCGTACGCGGATGAAAACGGCAGCCATGACGGCAGCACCAAGATCCCGGCATGGGAGATGATTCGGTTCTCCATCAACATCATGCGCGGCTGCTTTGGCGGCTGCACCTTCTGCTCCATCACCGAGCACGAAGGCCGCATCATCCAGAGCCGCTCCGAAGACTCGGTGATCCGCGAGATTGAGGAAATCCGCGACAAGGTCAAGGGCTTCACCGGCACCATTTCTGATTTGGGCGGGCCCACCGCCAACATGTACCGCCTGGGCTGCCGCAGCCCCGAGATTGAGGCGGCCTGCCGCAAGCCGAGTTGCGTCTACCCCGGCATCTGCCAGAACCTGACGACCGACCACGGCCCGCTGATCCAGATTTACCGCCGCGGCCGGGCGCTGCGCGGCATCAAGAAGATTCTGATTGGCTCCGGCCTGCGCTACGACCTGGCCGTGAAGAGCCCTGAGTATGTGAAAGAACTGGTCACGCACCATGTGGGGGGCTACCTCAAGATTGCGCCGGAGCACACTGAAGCTGGCCCGCTCACCAAGATGATGAAGCCGGGCATTGGCTCGTACGACAAGTTCAAGACCCTGTTTGAGAAGTTCTCTCTCGAAGCGGGCAAGAAGCAGTTTTTGATTCCGTACTTCATCGCCGCCCACCCGGGCACCAGCGACGAAGACATGATGAATCTGGCCGTGTGGCTGAAGAAAAACAGCTTTCGCGCCGACCAGGTGCAAACCTTCTACCCTTCGCCCATGGCCACGGCCACGGCCATGTACCACAGCAACAAGAACCCGTTGCGCAAGATCACGCGTGACAGCGAAACCGTGGACATCGTGCGCGGTGACCGCCGCCGCCGCCTGCACAAGGCCTTTTTGCGCTACCACGATGCCAACAACTGGCCGCTGTTGCGCGAAGCCCTGAAAACCATGGGTCGGGCTGATTTGATCGGCAACGGCAAGCATCACCTGATTCCCACGTTCCAGCCGCTGACCGATGGCAATTACACCAGCGCGCGCCGCAAGAACTCGACGGCAGCCGTGGCCAAGCCGTCACTGCAGGGCAAGCTGTTGACCCAGCACACGGGTTTGCCCCCGCGTGACAACGGTTCTGGCCGTCCGGCGGGCAAAGTGATTCGCAAAGGCAAGTAACTCAGGCGGGCATGGCCCGCTGCAGCTTCATATTGGCGACCAAACCACCCGATTGTGTGTTGCTGAGGGCAAAGGTGCCGCCCATGCGGGTGATGGTTTTCTCCACAATGGCCAGCCCCAGGCCTGCCCCTTTGGCGGAGGTGCGGGCCTCGTTGCCCCGGTAAAAAGGCTTGGTCAGGTTGACCAGCTGCTCGGGCGAGACGCCTTGGCCGTGGTCGCGCACCCGGAACAGCACCCACTTGTCGCGCGCCTTGGCTGTGATATCAATCACTGCAATACCGCTGTCCACTGATTTTCCGTAGCGGCGCGCGTTTTCCAGCAGGTTGCTGATTACGCGGCCCAGTTCCACCCCATCGGCCAGCACCAACAGGTCTTCGGCCAGGTCCAGGTTGAACTGCATGTCGGTGCGGTTGCGAATGGTGTACAGGCAAGACCCCACGGCCTCGCGCAAGGACACGGGCTTGAGGTGGACGCTGCCAGGGCGGGCGTAGTCCAGAAACTTGTCGATGATGGCGTCAAGCTGCTCAATGTCAGCCGACATGTGCTCGCGCGCCTGGGCATCTTCCACGCTGAGCTCGGTTTCCAGCCGCAGGCGGGCCAGGGGGGTGCGCAGGTCGTGGGAAATACCGGCCAGCATGATGGCGCGGTCTTGTTCGATTTCGGCCAGCTTCTGGGTCATGCGGTTGAAGCCGATATTCACATCCCGAATTTCGCGGGTGACCACCGATTCGTCCAGCATGCTGGCGACAAAGTCGCCTTCGCGCACGCGGCTGGCGGCAAATGAGAGTTTTTTGAGCGGCTGGTTGAGGCGGCGCGCAATCAGCGCGGCCCCGGCCAGCGAGAGCACGGCCGCCGTCAACAACCAGATCACCCAGGTGCTGTTGGCGGTGCGGTTGAAGCGGGACTTGTCGGTGAGCATCCAGTAGTTGTCGCCGTCAATCACAAAACCGACCCACAGTCCTTCTTCCTTGTTCACGCTGTTGGCCACGATGGTGCCGGGGCCCAGGCGGGCGCTCAGTTCCATCGAGATTCTCTTGCCCAGCTCATCTGTGTCAAAAGGTTCGTAAGTGTCACCTGGTTCGCGTGGCACGATGCGCACGCTTTCCTGTTCGGTCATCGTTTTGATCAGGGACACGCGGGCAATGGCGTCGGAGTGAATCAGTGCGGCACGGCTCAGGTTGACGAGCGACGCAATCTGCTGCGCGGTCTGGATCGCGCGGGGCTCAAACTCCAGCGCCCGCAGCGTTTGCAGCCATGCCAGAACGCTGCCAATCAGCAGCAGGGAGAGCAGGAAGAAGGTGCGCCAGAACAGGGTCAAGGTAATGCGCGCACGCGATTTGGATGCATCGGGCGCTGCCGCGTCCAGAGGCATGACGCCACTCATCTCGAGATGAGTGACCTCCACGGGGGGTAGCGCGTTCAAGCTGCCCCGTCCGGCACGAAGACATAACCCACGCCCCAGACCGTCTGGATGTAGCGGGGGGCTGCGGCGTCTACTTCCACCAGTTTGCGCAGGCGCGACACCTGCACGTCCAGGCTGCGGTCAAAGGGCTCAAACTCGCGGCCACGGGCCAGCTGGGCCAGTTTCTCGCGCGAGAGTGGCTGGCGCGGGTGGCGTACCAGTGCCTTGAGCATGGCGAATTCGCCGGTGGTGAGGGCCAGGTCCTCGTTGTCGCGCTTCAAGGTGCGCGCGCCCAGATCGAAGGTGTAGGGGCCAAAAACCACCACTTCGTTGTCGGTGGAAGGGGAGCCCGGGGCTTCCAGCACGGGGCGGCGGCGCATCACGGCATGGATACGGGCCAGCAGTTCACGCGGGTTGAAGGGCTTGCTCAGGTAGTCGTCGGCGCCTACCTCAAGGCCCACGATGCGGTCGACGTCTTCCCCTTTGGCGGTGAGCATGATGATGGGGGTGCGGTCATTGGCGACGCGCAGGCGCCTGCAAATGGACAGGCCGTCTTCGCCGGGCATCATCAGATCAAGCACAATCAGGTCCACCGTGTCGCGCAGCAGAATGCGGGTGAGCGCTTTGCCGTCTTCGGCCTGGAGTACTTCAAAGCCTTCTTGCGTCAGGTAGCGGCGCAGCAGGTCACGGATGCGGGCGTCATCGTCAACGATCAGGATTTTGTCGGTGCGGGGAGAAACTTGGTTCATGAGGACATCACTGAATTTGTAACAAAGCCCATTTTGCAGGGTTGGAAGGGGAAATTCCGGGCTTTCATTGCGGGTTTGACACACTGTTACAAATCTTGCGCTGGCATTCAACTTCAATGACAGGCCATGTAAGCGGCAACCCGGTATTTGGCGTTATGGTCGAACCATGAATAATTTTCGTTATTTTCTCCTGTTGGCAGTCACTGGTTTGGGTGCATGGTCTTCGCCTGCCTACAGCCGGGAAGGTGGCTTCGAACAGGCCGCACCGCAGCAGCGGCGCTCCGACTTGAGGCTGGCCCTGATGGCGCCGCGCTCGCGGGACGCCCAAAGCCCGGAGGCCGTGCGGGACGACAGTGCTGCCGCGCGGCAGATGTCCGATCAGGACCGGGCCAACCTGCGCCTGCAGCTGCGTCAGCAACGCCGGGACGGACGAACTGAGCATCCGTGATACCTTTGAGCGTTGCTGTCCTTTCACTTTTTGCATATTGGGAATCAATTTGAAATTTGCTACTAAAGTAATAGCTGCATGCGCACTATTGACGGGCGCTAGCGGCCTTTTTGCTCAACAAAACCCGGTTCCTGCTCCACAAAACGTGGTCCAGTTGGCGGCCAGTGGCACCGTCGAGGTGCAGCAGGACCTGTTGTCCATTTCGCTCTCCACCAGCCGCGATGGCACCGATGCCAACCTGGTTCAGAGTCAGCTCAAAACCGCCATCGACACTGCGCTGACCGAGGCCAAAAAAGTCGCCCAGCCCGGCCAGATGGACGTTCGCACCGGCAGCTTCAGCCTGTACCCCCGTTACGGGCGGGATGGCAAGACCAACGGCTGGCAGGGTTCGGCCGAACTGGTGCTCGAGGGGCGCGACTTCGCCCGTATCAGCACCACGGCGGGCAGGATTCAAACCCTCACCGTGGGCAACGTGAGTTTTGGCCTGAGCCGCGAGCAGCGCCTCAAGGTGGAAGCGGACGCGCAGGGCATGGCCATTGAGCGTTTCAAGGCGCGTGCCACCGATATTGCCCGTGGCTTCGGCTTCTCCGGCTACACGCTGCGCGAAGTCAGCGTGAATGCCAACGACCAAGGGTTTTCACCGCGTCCGCGCATGGTGGCCATGAGCGCCAAGGTCGCCATGGACGAGTCGGCGGTACCGGTCGAGGCCGGCAAGACCGCCGTTGTGGTGACGGTTGCAGGCTCCGTGCAACTGAAGTAGCCGGGCTCCGTCTTCTTTTTCTGGTGCTTGCGCCAGGAGGTCAGTGTCATACTCATGTCACGGAGCGTCTTTTCTCCGGCGACCTGCACACATTGACCCATGGCTGTTTCATCACCGTTCACGTCCCCCCAACCACTGACCCCGGGTCTGGGGCCCAACCCGGGGCCCGCCATGGTGGGGCGTTTCGAATTGCGCCGCGTCCTGGGGCAGGGCGCGCAGTCGGTGGTCTGGCTGGCGTTTGACCCGCGGCTGGAGCGCGAGGTGGCGCTCAAGATCATGAAGCTGGATCAGGGGGCCGATGCCAACGCCGTGGCGCAGTGGCTCAAGGAGGCCCGCAGCGTCAGCCGCCTGACCCACCCCAATATTGTTCCCGTTTTTGAGGCCGAGGTGCAGGACCGGCAGCCCTACCTGGTGTTTGAATACGTGCCGGGTGACACACTGGCAGCCGTCGTGGCCAGGCGCGGTGCCCTGCCGCCGACCGAGGCCGTGGCCTTGATGTCTGATGTGCTTGATGCGCTGGTGGTTGCCCATGCCTCGGGGGTGGTGCATCTTGATTTGAAGCCCTCCAACGTGCTGCTCGACGAAACCGGCCGGGCGCGGGTGATGGACTTTGGCATTGCGGGGCGCATCAAGGAGGCGGGCGACGCCAACCATGCGGCTGTGCCGGATGGCGGCACACCGGGCTACATGTCGCCCGAGGCGGCGCAGCGTTTGCCGGTGACGCCCTTGATGGACATTTTTTCAGCCGGTGTGGTTTTGGCCGAATTGCTCGCGGGCAAGCCGCTGATCGCGGAGCGCGATCCGTACCGGGCGATGCACCGCGTCATTCATGAACAACTCACCCTGCCGCCCGATTTGAGCGCCGATGTGGACGACAGCTTGCGCGCCATTGTGTTGCGGGCCCTGGCCCGTGAGCCCGCGCAACGCCACGCCAGCGCCAAGGTGTTTCGTGACGAGTTGATGAAATGGTCGGGCGCCGCCGCCCAAAGCGGGGCGGGCGAGGGCGATGGCGCGGGCAGTGGCCATGCCGGTAACAGCACGCTCGACTTCTTGCTGCGCCGCATGCGGCACAAAAGTGACTTTCCCGCCATGTCCAACTCGGTGGTGCGCATTCAGGGCATGGCCAGTTCCGAGACCGAGAGTGTGGGCAGCGTCACCAATGAAATTCTGAAGGACGTGGCGCTGACCAACAAGCTGCTGCGCATGGTCAACAGCGCCCATTTTGCCCAGAGCGGGAGCATCAGCACGGTGTCCCGGGCAGTCAGCCTGGTGGGGTTCAACGGCATTCGCAATATGTCGCTGAGCCTGGTGTTGCTGGAGCACATGCAGGACAAGGCGCATGCCAATGTGTTGAAAGAAGAATTTTTGCGCTCCCTGATGGCCGGTGCCATTGCGGGGGAGCTCAGCCCGGTGGCGCGTGAAAGCGAAGAGGCCTTTATTGGCGCCATGTTCCAGAATCTGGGCCGCCTGCTGACCGAGTTTTATTTTCCCGAAGAAGCGCGTACCGTGCGCAGCCTGACCTCATCGCCCCGCCAGCCGGTGAGCGAAGCCGCGGCGTCGGCCAGTGTGCTGGGCTTGAGTTTTGAGGCCTTGGGCATGGGCGTGGCCAAGGTCTGGGGTCTGCCGGAAGGCATCCAGCGCGTGATGCGCAAGCCCTTGGGCGACCCGCCCTCGCGCGCGCCCATAGAGGCCGTTGAGCGCCTGCGCTGGACGGCGGTAGCCGGCAATGAACTTGCCGACATCCTGTTGCGAGTTGACCCGAAAGATGTTGATGTTCGTCTGGCGCAGGTCGGCAAACACTTTGCCAGGACGCTGGGGCTCACCGTGGCCGACGTGCAGGCCGCTACCCTCACGGCGCGCAAAAAACTCATTGACATGGCCAGCGCCATGGACCTGCACGTGCCAGCCAATTCGCTCGCTGCCAATCTGTTGAAAGCGCCGCAGTCGGGTGACCTGACCCTGCGCTTTGAAGGGGGAGGCTATGCCGATACCCTGGCTCCCCTTGAACTGCAGGCCACCCTGGTTGACCCGAATGCGCTCGGCGCCGTGGCGCCGCCGGTGGTCAAGCCCGTGGCCGAGATCCTGGCGGCGGGCATACAGGACATCACCAATGCCATGGTCGAAGATGTCAAGCTGAGCGTCCTGCTGCGCATGGTGCTGGAGACGATGTTCAGGGCGATGGATTTTCAGCGCATCATTTTCTGCATGCGCGACCCCAAAACAGACGCCCTGACCGGCCGGTTTGGCCTGGGCGACGGGGTGGAAAGTGTGGTCAAACATTTCAGCGTGGCGCTCAAAGCCAGCACGCCGGATTTGTTCACCGCGGTATGCCTCAAGGGCGCCGACACCATGATCAGCGACGCCACGGAGCCCCGCATCGCCGATCGTCTGCCGCCCTGGTACCGCAAGATGGTGAACGCACCCACCTTCCTGCTGCTCCCCGTGGTCATCAAAGGAAGTCCCTTCGGATTGATTTACGCGGACAAAGCCGTCAAGGGGGGCTTGGTGCTGGACGAAAAAGAACTGGCCTTGCTGCGCACCTTGCGCAACCAGGCCGTCATGGCGTTCAAACAATCGGTTTGAGGCCGGGTTGACCTATTTTTAAGCCTTTTTGGCCTGTAGCCCTCTATCTACCTGCGGTAGTAGCTATAGTTTTAATAGCGTTATTGCGCTGTCCAACCACCGTCCATGTTCCACGCCACGCCGCGCACGTTGTTGCCTGCGGGGGAGCAGAAAAACACCGCCAGCGCGCCGAGTTCTTCGGGCGTGGTGAACTGCATCGAGGGCTCTTTTTCACCCAGCAGCTGCCTGGTGGCGGCCTCGTTAGTGATGCCCAGCGCGGCGGCTTTGGCGTCCACCTGCTTTTGCACCAGAGGGGTCAGCACCCAGCCGGGGCAAATGGCGTTGCAGGTCACACCTGTCGTGGCGTTTTCCAGGGCGGTGACCTTGGTCAGGCCGACCACCCCATGCTTGGCGGCCACATAGGCTGATTTTTCTGCCGAGCCCACCAGCCCGTGGATAGACGCCACGTTGATGATGCGGCCCCAGTTGGCCGTCTGCATGGCGGGCAGGGCCAGGCGGGTGGCGTGAAATGCACTGCTCATGTTGATGGCGATGATGGCGTCCCAGCGCTCAAGGGGAAAATTTTCAATCCGCGCGACATGCTGAATACCGGCGTTGTTGACCAGAATGTCCACGCGGCCAAACTGGGCGGCCGCGAACTTCATCATGTCTTCAATTTCGGCGGGCTTGCTCATGTCGGCCCCGTGGTAGGCCACTTGCACGCCCAATGCCGCGATCTCGGCCTTGGGGCCTTCCACGTCACCAAAACCGTTCAGGACAATATTGGCACCCTGCTGGGCCAGGGCGACGGCAATGCCCAGGCCAATGCCGCTGGTGGAACCGGTAACGAGCGCTGTTTTGCCTTTTAACATGGTGTTTCTCCGAAGGTGGGCAGTGGTGCACTGCGATTGAATTAGGATGTAGACAACGTGAAGAGGGAGCGGTCATTTGATCGCGCCAACACATTATCAAGGCAAGAATTGCACCATGTCTGAACCTACGCTGAATTACGTACTGTGCCCTGACACCACCGGCGGCCACCGCATGGCCTATTGGGAATGGGGCAATCCGCAGAGCACCCATGTGGTGCTGTGTGTGCACGGTCTGTCGCGTCAGGGACGCGACTTCGACGTGCTGGCCCGGGGCCTGTGTGACAAGGCAGGCCATGACATTCGCGTCGTCTGCCCGGACGTGGCCGGTCGGGGCCAGAGTGAGTGGCTCAAAGACCCCGCCGCCTACCAGATTCCGACCTATGCCGCGGACATGATGGCCCTGCTGGCTCAACTCAAACCCGCCACGCTGGATTGGGTGGGCACCAGCATGGGCGGTCTGATTGGCATGGTGGTGTGTGGCCACCCCGATGTGGTGCTGCCCGTGGCGGTGCGCCGCCTGGTGCTCAACGACGTGGGCCCTGTCATTCAGTGGCAGGCCTTGCAGCGCATTGGCCAGTACCTGGGGCACACCGGGCGCTTTCCCTCGTTACAGGCCGCGGCCGATGCCATGTGGGCGGTCTCGACCACCTTTGGCCCGCACACCCCGGCGCAGTGGCTGGCGTTGTCACGTCACATGGTCAAGCCCTCGGGCGACGCGGACGGCAGTCTCACGCTGCACTATGACCCCGCCATCGCGATTCCCATCAGCGCCATGACCCAGGAGTCGAGTGCGTTGAACGACGCCGCTTTGTGGGAGCTGTATGACCATATTTCCGCCACCACGCTGTTGACCCGCGGCGCCCAGTCCGACCTGCTGACGCGCGAGACCGCACAGGCCATGACCCAGCGCGGCCCCAAAGCACGCCTGGTGGAGTTTGAAGGTGTCGGCCATGCGCCCACCTTCAATGCCGGGGACCAGGTTCAAGCCGTGGCATCCTTTCTGCTTGACTAGACATTTGACGGGTATTTGATGAAAAGCCTTCCAGTCGAACCGCCCGGTTCGGCGAATCTCTCAAAAAAAACAGCACAAGCGTTGCCGCAGTTGATTGCAGCCACGGCCCAAAGTCTGCCGGAGCAAGTCAACGCGCTGGTACGTGCCCGGGCCTTTGCCGAGCCCTTGCTGGCCAGCGAGACGCTGGACACCGGTGAAAACATCCTGGCCCATGCCGATGCGGTGGCTGCCATCCTGAAGACCATTGGCGGCTCCGAGGCCATGCAGGCCGCGAGCTACCTGGTCTATGCCTGCGAGCACCTCAACAAGCCCCAGGAAGTCATTGCCAAAGCCTTTGGCGACAACTTTGCCGCGCTGGCCATGGAGACCACCAAGCTGGTGCAAGTGCAGCGCCACGCGCGCCAGGCGCAGTTGGCCAGTGCGCGGACGTCGACTGTCATTCCGATGGCGCAAACCGCAGCCGCCCAAACCGAGAGCGTGCGCAAGATGCTGCTGGCGTTCTCGCGTGACCTGCGTGTGGTCATGCTGCGCCTGGCCTCGCGCCTGCAGACGCTGCGCCACTATGCCGCGACCAAGCTGCCGGTGCCCGCCGGTCTGGCGCGTGAAGCTCAGCAGGTGTTTGCGCCGCTGGCCAACCGCCTGGGCATCTGGGAAATCAAGTGGGAGATGGAAGACCTGTCCTTCCGTTTTCTGGAGCCCGAGACTTACCGCCAGGTCGCCAGACTGCTGGACGAAAAGCGCTCCGAGCGTGAACTGCATGTCGAGCAGTTGCGCGCCCGTCTGGAGGCCGAGCTGAAAGAGCAGGGCATTGCCGCCACCGTGCAGGGGCGGCCCAAACACATCTACAGCATCGTCAAGAAGATGCGCGGCAAGTCGCTGGGGTTTGACCAGGTGTATGACATCCGGGCGCTGCGCATTGTGGTGGGAACGGTGCCTGAATGTTATGGCGCCCTGAGCTGGGTGCACAGCCAGTTCGAGGCCATCACCGAAGAGTTTGACGACTACATCGCCAAGCCCAAGGTCAATGGTTACCGCTCATTGCACACCGTGGTGCGCGACAAGGCCGGGCAACCGATCGAGATCCAGATTCGCACGCAGGCCATGCACGACCATGCCGAACACGGTGTGGCGGCGCACTGGGCCTACAAGGAGGCGGGGGTCAAAGGCTATGCCGGTGTGTCGGCCAGTGGTGCCTATGACGCCAAAATTGCCGTGCTGCGCCAGTTGCTGGCCTGGGAGCGCGACCTCTCCGGCGAGCAGGGGCAGGGCAATTTTGACGACCGCATTTATGTGCTGACACCCGAAGCCGCCATTGTGGAACTGCCGCAAGGCGCCACCGCCGTGGACTTTGCCTACAGCGTGCACACCAACCTGGGCCACCGTTGCCGCGGTGCGCGACTCGATGGCGTCATGGTGCCGCTGAACACGCCGCTCAAAAACGGCCAGACCGTGGAAGTGACTGTGGCGAAGGAGGGCGGGCCGTCGCGCGACTGGCTCAACCCGGACTTGGGTTACCTGGTGGGCCACCGGGCCAAAGCCAAAGTGCGGGCCTGGTTCAATGCCCTAGCCATGGACGAGACCATTGCCAAAGGCCGTGAGGCGGTTGAAAAACTGCTGCAGCGCGAAGGCAAAACGGCCATCAAGCTGATGGACCTGGCCTCCCAGCTCGGCTTCAACTCGGCGGACGAGTTGTTTGAAGTGGTGGGTAAAGACGAGTTCTCCCTGCGCAATATCGAGACCGTGTTGCGCCCGCCCGAACCGGTGGCAGCCGATGACGACTACATGCCGCTGAAAAAACCGCGCAGCGGCGCCAATCCGGCCAAGGGCGGGGTGCTGGTGGTGGGGGTCGATTCGCTCATGACGCAACTCGCCAAGTGCTGCAAACCGGCGCCGCCCGATGCAATTTGCGGCTTTGTCACGCGAGGCAAGGGCGTCAGCGTGCACCGCACCGATTGTTCCAACCTGCGCGAGATGGTGGCCAAGAACGGCGAGCGCGTGATTGAGGTGGAGTGGGGTGTGCCCCAGGCTGCGACCTCCGCCGTCTACCCGGTGGATGTGGCGGTGGAAGCCGCAGACCGGCAAGGCCTGCTGCGCGATATTTCCGAGGTCTTTGCCAAGGAAAAAATGAACGTGATCGCCGTTCAGACCCAGTCCGTCAAAGGCACGGCGTGGATGACCTTCACGGTCGAAGTGGCCAATTCAGGACGACTCGCCAAGGTGCTGGGCATCGTGGCGGAGCTGAACGGGGTGCGGTCGGCGCGAAGGCGGTGACTATTGGAGGTCAGTCGCGCAGATGGTCACGCACGAACTCACGAAAATAGGCCATCGCCGATGCTTCGGTTCGACCTGTCAGAGTGACGTAGGCAAAGCGTGCCGTGGCCGATAATTTTGGCTTTAAATGTAGCTCCACCAAGCTGCCATCCTGCAAACCCCTGCGGGTTGCTGCAATCACGCCCAGAAATATGGCATCGGTCTGTGCCACGGTGTTAACCAGGCTCGCAACATCATCACAGCGCAATGTCACCATTTCAGACGGGTTGGCCTGCGGGCCGTACTGGTCCACCATATGGCGTGCCACTTCGTCGGACAATGGCGTGGAGGCCACCGGGTACTGCAACACGTCTGAAAGGGTGACAATTTTCTTATCGGTTAAGGGATGTTTTGCGCGTACGACAAAGCCAGCCTTCAGATCGACCAACGATTCGATATTGAGGTCTGCCGCCGGGATCACGCGGCGCATGTCGACCACCATCGCATCGAGTTGACGGCTGCGCAGTTGCAGTATCTGCAATTCCACCGGCCCTTGCGTCACTGCCACTCGCATGCCCTGCTGGGTTGCTGCTGCGCACATCAGTGGGACCATCAAAAGTGCTGCGGGTCCGGAGCCCAGGCCCACGCTGATGGCGCCCCTGCCGCCCCCTTGCAGCAGCTTGGCGCTGTGGCGCAACTCAGCAGCGTCACGAACAATATGCCGCGCTCTGGATACGACATCTGTGCCTAACGGAGTCAGTTCATTGCGCTTGCCAATGCGATCAAGCACCTTCCCTCCCAAGTCTTCTTCCAGGCTCTGGATGCTGCGACTGAGTGCGGATTGGGTAATGAATAACTTCACTGCGGCTTTGCTGAACGAACCGGTGTCTGCAAGGGCCAAGAGGTGTTCCAGATGTTTGATATTCATGACTGGCTGCGCCTCAGATCAATGATAAAAATGAATGATAACTAGGAAAATAATACATTGGACACATTCATTTAGGCCGCCTACGATCTGCTTCACCTCGCGCACATTTACCACCGACCTCTGGAGTCAGACATGCACATCACCCTTCGAAATTCGCTGCTTGCCTGCAGCGCACTTTTAGCCAGTCTCGTCCTGGCGGCATCGGTTGCTGCACAGTCATTCCCGTCGAAGCCCATTACGTTATTGGTGCCCTACCCGGCGGGTGGAATTTCTGACGTTATTGCGCGTACGGTCAATACATCGCTGGGGAAAAACTTGGGCCAGCCCGTGATCGTGGACAACCTGGGGGGAGCCAGTGGGTCCATTGCCGCGCAAAAGGTGCTCAATGGCGCATCGGACGGCCACTTGGTGTTCCAGGGCTCACCGAATGAGCTGATCCTGGCTCCGCTGGCGATGTCGGCTATCAAATTCAAAAGCGAAGATTTCCGACTTGTTCAAATGATTGCCACCGCGCAGATTGGCTTTCTGGCACGGGCGGATTTGCCCGTGAATACCGTTGACGAGTTTGTCGAATATGCCCGCAATGCGGCCAAACAAGGCAAGCCAGTAACCTTTGCCAGCGTTGGGCCAGGTTCTTTTTACCACTTGCTGGGGGAGCATCTTTCCAGGATCACGGATATTCCAATGATCCACGTACCTTATAAAGGAGCTGCTCCCGCCGAGCAGGATCTGATGGCAAGGCAGGTTGACATTTTTCTTGCCCCCTTTGGAAAAAAATACCTGGAGCTCCACAAAACTGGCAAGCTCAAAGTGCTGGCCATGCTCAACCCCACACGGCTCGATGGTGTGAAAGATTTCCCCGCCATCAGCGAAAGCAAGGCGCTCAAGGATTTCACCTTCAACATCTGGACGGGCTATTTTGTGAAGAAGGACACGCCTGAGCCTGTGGTGGTTGCTTTGCATAAGGCCATTACCGAGACATTGAAAGATCCCGCAGTGCACGCCGGTCTCGAAGCCAACAGCCAGTTGACCGCACAACCCTTGCCGTTAGCCGCTGTGGGCAAGGCTTATACCGACGGCACCGCGCAGTTCCGTGCCATTGCCAAGTCCATCAACCTGCAGCCCCAGTAAGCGCCATGGTCCCCACGCTTGCGGCGCTCCATACCCATGCGGATACCTACACCGCACTGCGGCGGGACATCCATCAGCACCCGGAACTCGGTTTCCAGGAGTTTCGCACCAGTGATCTGGTGGCCGATCGCCTGCAGCGTTGGGGCTATACCGTCACACGGGGCTTGGGTGGCACCGGCGTGGTGGGGCAACTCCGGCGTGGTGCTGGCGCGCGCAAGCTTGGTTTGCGTGCGGACATGGATGCCTTGCCCATTCAGGAAACCACCGGCCTGCCTCACGCCAGTTGCCACGCGGGCCTGATGCACGCTTGCGGACACGATGGGCACACGACGATGTTGCTGGCTGCGGCTGAACACTTGGCAACATCCGGTCGGTTTGATGGGACCTTGAATCTGATCTTTCAGCCTGCCGAGGAAAGCCTGGGTGGCGCGCGCAAGATGATGGAGGACGGTCTGTTTGATCGCTTTCCTTGCGATGCCATTTTTGCCATGCACAACATGCCTGGTTTCAGGCAAGGGCAGTTGCTGCTTCGCGAGGGCGCAGCCATGGCGTCCAGTGAAAACGTCCTGGTGCACATAGAGGGTACAGGCGGTCATGGGGCTATGCCCCATCTCAGTGCCGACCCGGTGGTGGCGGGTGCAGCGATCGTCATGGGGCTCCAGACCATTGTTTCGCGCAATGTGCCTCCACTTCAGATGGCTGTTATCACGGTAGGTGCTTTCCAGTCCGGGGTGGCCAACAATGTCATTCCACAAGAGGCCACTCTCAAGCTCAGCGTGCGTGCATTGGACCGTGGTGTGCGTGAATTGCTGCGCCGGCGTATCGTTGCGCTCGTCGAGGCCCAGGCGCAAAGTTATGGCGTCAAGGCGCGGGTCGAGTTCTTGCCTGGCTACCCGGTACTCGTCAACACACCAGCAGAAACCGCACTGGCACGCGAAGTTGCTTTGGCGCTGGTGGGCGCTGAAAACGTGGTGCTGCAAACTGAGCCACTTACGGGCAGTGAAGATTTTGCCTACATGCTGCAGGCAGTTCCTGGGAGCTATCTGTTCATTGGCAATGGCGATGCGGCCTCTGGTGGACACGGTGCCTGTATGGTGCACAATCCAAACTATGACTTCGAGGACCGCAATATTCCTATCGGCGCGGCCTTTTGGGTTCAACTGACGGAGCGTTTTTTGGCATAGTTTTTGTTTGATATTCAGTCCGGGAGAGACAAAGTGGCGCAACACAGTCACTTTGCGCCGAAGGAGCAACCGCCCCGGAAATTCTCAGGCAAAAGGACCGTTCTGAATGATTGATCTCTGAAGAGTTGCCGGGTTTGTCACCCGGCACACCGCAGGAGCAAGTGGCGACACCGCACAAGGGTATGCCATGAATCTCTCAGGTTCCAAACAGAGGGGGCGTACGCCGCGGCATGGTGCGTGGTCGTGCTTCTGTCCTCGACTTGTTTGGAGATCTACACCATGAAATCAATCGCAGTCATAGGCGGTGTATCACCGGCGTCACCACCGCTTACGCTTTGGCCAAGCGCGGCTTTACAGTCACCTTGTTCGAGAAAAACCGCTACGCAGCAATGGAAACATCGTTTGCCAACGGCGGCCAGCTGTCCGCGTCGAATGCTTCCGTGTGGCGGGTACTGCTGAATTCAACGGCTACAACAAGGACATTCGAGCTGACCGCATTCGTCCAGTGGTCGATTGGGTTAACCAATGCTTCCCCGACATCGGATACCCGCCAGGTGGTGCCCTGGGCAGGACTACGTCCCATGATGCCCAACATGATGCCGCGCGTAGGTCAAGGCAAGGCAGCCAATGTGTTCTACAACACCGGGCACGGACACTTGGGGTGGACCCTGTCAGCGGTCACGGCGGACATGGTGGCGCAAGTGGTTGCCGACGGAGCCAGCAATACGCAATGAAGAGTGCAAATATTTTTCAGAATGACTGCAGCTACTTATGCTATTAAATAAGTAGCTGCATACGAAGGTAGGACGTGGGCTACAGCCTGTTTGTATATAAACTTATTGCGTACCAAAAATCCGGTCACCCGCATCACCCAGACCGGGCAAAATGTAGCCGTGGCTGTTGAGCTGGCGATCAATCGCGGCGGTGTAGATGGCGACATCGGGGTGGGCCTTGCGCAGGGTGGCAATGCCTTCGGGGCAGGTCAGCAGGCATACAAATTTGATGGACTTGGGCTTCAGCGCCTTGATGCGCTCCACCGCGGCCACCGCGGAGTTGCCGGTGGCCAGCATCGGGTCAACCACCACCACGTCGCGTTCCTGCATGTCTTTGGGCATCTTGAAGTAGTACTCCACCGCTTGCAGTGTGTTGGGGTCGCGGTACAGGCCAATGTGGCCGACCCGCGCGCCCGGCACGATGGTGAGCATGCCGTCCAGAATGCCGGTACCGGCGCGCAGGATGGACACAAACACCAGCTTCTTGCCGTCAATCATCCTGGCGGTCATGGTTTCCAGCGGCGTTTCGATCTCCACGTCCTGCATCGCCATGTCGCGGGTGACCTCGTAGGCCATCAACATGCTGATTTCGTTGAGCAGGGTGCGAAAGCTGTTGGTGCTGGCTTCTTTTTTGCGCATCAGCGTCAGCTTGTGCTGCACCAGCGGGTGGCTGACCAGATGGACCATGGGGTCGGTGGTGTTGGATGCGTTCATTTCAGACCTTTCTTGAGGAGTCAGTGAGGTTCAACAGGTTTTGTGTATCAGCGCTTGGAGCCGCCAAAAATGCCACCCAGCACGCCGCGGATGATCTGGCGGCCCACTTCGCGCCCGACGGCACTGGCCGCGCTTCGCACCAGTTGTTCCCCGGCCGAGGTGCGGGTGCGGCGCGTGCCGCCGCCAAAAATGGAGCCAATGCTGTCAAAAATACCGCCGCCTGCGGGGGCCGCCTCTTGTGCCGGGGCTGATTCGGTGTTCGTGGCCGCGCCGGGCTTCTCGGCCAGCCGGGCCTCGGCATGGCCTTTGATTTTTTCGTAAGCCGATTCCCGGTCCAGCAGTTTTTCATAGACACCCGCCACGATGGAGCCTGAAATCAGGGCCTGGCGTTGTTCGGCGGTGATGGGGCCGATCTGGCTGGCGGGCGGCAATACGTAGACCCGCTCAGTCATCCCGGGCCGACCTTTTTCGTCCAAAAAGCTCACCAGCGCTTCGCCCACGGCCAGTTCGGTGATGACGGCGCCGATGTCCAGCGCCGGGTTGGGTCGCATGGTGTCGGCCGCCGATTTGACGGCCTTTTGGTCGCGCGGGGTGAAGGCGCGCAGCGCGTGTTGCACGCGGTTGCCCAGCTGGGCCAAGACCGAATCGGGAATATCCAGCGGGTTTTGCGTCACAAAATACACGCCCACGCCCTTGGAGCGCACCAGTCGCACCACCAGTTCAATGCGTTCCAGCAGCACCTTGGGTGCATCGGCAAACAGCAGGTGGGCTTCGTCAAAGAAGAATACGATTTTGGGTTTGTCCAGGTCGCCCACCTCGGGCAATTGCTCGAACAACTCGCTGAGCATCCACAGCAGGAAGGTGGCGTACAGCCGGGGCGAGGTCATCAGCTTGTCGGCGGCCAGCACGTTGATGACGCCACGCCCGTTGCCGTCGGTCTGCATGAAGTCCTCAATGTTGAGCATGGGCTCGCCAAAGAACTGGTCGCCGCCCTGGGCTTCAATCTGCATCAGCCCGCGCTGGATGGCGCCAATGCTGGCCGCGCTGATGTTGCCGTATTCGGTGGTGAACTCAGACGCGCTGTCGCCCACCAGCTGGCACATGGCGCGCAGGTCCTTCATGTCCAGCAGCAACAAGCCGTCGTCGTCGGCGATCTTGAACACCAGTTGCAGCACGCCCGCCTGGGTCTCGTTCAGGTTGAGCATGCGGGCAAGCAGCAGCGGACCCAGGTCGCTGACCGTGGCGCGCACGGGGTGGCCCTGCTCGCCGAATACGTCCCAGAGCGTGGTGGGGGATGCTATGAATTCAGGAGCTGGAAGCGCACGTTCCTCAAGGACTTTGGCCAGTTTCTCTCCCAATTTTCCGATTTGCGAGATGCCGGTGAGGTCGCCCTTGACGTCGGCCATGAACACAGGCACCCCGATGCGGGAAAAGCCCTCGGCCATGGTTTGCAGGGTGATGGTTTTACCGGTGCCGGTGGCGCCCGTGATGAGTCCGTGCCGGTTCGCCTTGTCGGGCCGCAGAAAACATTGGGTCTCGCCGTGTTGCGCAATGAGGATCGGATCAGACATGGGGCTCTCAAAAAGTACAATTGATCCAATAGCGTAACGAATTTTTGAAGGATTCTCCGTGGCAGGACACAGTAAATGGGCCAATATTCAGCACCGCAAGGGGCGTCAGGACGAAAAACGGGGCAAGGTGTGGACACGGATCATTCGTGAAATCACAGTGGCGGCCCGGGCCGGTGGCGGTGACCTGAGCATCAATCCGCGTCTGCGTCTGGCCGTGGACCGCGCCAAGGCGGCCAACATGCCGGCCGACCGCGTCAAGTACAACATCGACAAGGCCACAGGCAACCAGGAAGGCGTCTCCTACGAGGAAATCCGCTACGAAGGCTACGGCATCGGCGGCGCGGCCATTCTGGTGGACACCATGACGGACAACAAGGTGCGCACGGTGGCCGAGGTGCGCCACGCCTTCTCCAAATACGGTGGCAACATGGGAACCGAAGGCTCGGTGGTCTTCCAGTTCAAGCATTGCGGGCAGCTGATTTTTGCGCCCGGCACCCATGAAGACAAGGTCATGGAAGTGGCCCTGGAAGCTGGCGCCGAAGATGTGATCATGGGTGAGGACGGCGCGATTGAGGTGTTGACCGCCTATGCCGACTTTGAGGCGGTCAAAAACGCGCTGGAAGCGGCGGGTCTGACGCCGGAAATGGCCGAGGTCACCATGCGCCCCGAGAATCCGATTGAACTCACGGGCGACGATGCCGTGCGCATGCAAAAGCTGTTGGACGTGCTCGAAGAGCTGGACGACACGCAGAATATTTACCACAACGCAGAAATAGACAGCGAGGCCCTATGAATATCCTCGTCATTGGCGGCGGTGGCCGCGAACATGCCATGGCCTGGAAACTGGCCCAGTCTTCCAAGGTGCAAACCGTTTATGTGGCGCCGGGCAACGGCGGCACGTCGGTCGATCCGCGGCTTGAGAACGTCAACATCACGGACATCCATGAGTTGCGGGCCTGGGCTATCGAGAAAAAAATTGAGCTCACTGTGGTCGGCCCCGAAGGCCCATTGGCTGCTGGTGTTGTCGACGAATTCCGCAAGCATGGGCTGCGGGTGTTTGGCCCCACCCAGGCCGCTGCCCAGCTGGAAAGCTCCAAGGCCTTCTCCAAGGCCTTCATGAAGCGCCACAGCATTCCCACTGCGGAGTACGAAACCTTCACCGACCCGGTGGCTGCACACGCCTACATCGACCAAAAAGGCGCGCCTATTGTCGTCAAGGCCGATGGTCTGGCGGCAGGCAAGGGCGTGGTGGTGGCCCTGACCCTGGCCGAGGCGCATGAGGCGGTTGATTTCATGCTGGTGGACAACACGCTGGGCGTGACCCATAACGAGGGTGGCGCACGCGTTGTCATTGAAGAGTTTCTGACAGGCGAAGAGGCCAGTTTCATTGTCATGTGCGACGGCAAGAACGTGCTGGCACTGGCCGCCAGCCAGGACCACAAGCGCTTGCTCAATGATGACCTGGGGCCCAACACAGGCGGCATGGGCGCTTATTCGCCCGCACCGGTGGTGACCCCTGATGTGCATGCCCGCGCCATGCGGGAAATTATCATGCCCACGATCAAGGGCATGGAAAAAGACGGCATTCCCTTCACCGGCTTTTTATATGCAGGCCTGATGATTGACGGCAATGGACACCCCAAGACGCTGGAATTCAATTGCCGCATGGGGGACCCAGAGACCCAACCCATCTTGATGCGCCTCAAAACCGATTTGGTGGATGTGATGATGGCCGCCACCGAGCCAGGTCCCCACGGGCGGCTCGACCAAATCGAGCTGCAATGGGATCGTCGCACTGCCTTGGGTGTGGTGCTGGCCGCGCATGGTTATCCGCTTCACCCGCGCAAGGGGGATGTCATCAGCGGTCTGCCCAAGGAGGCCGACGATGCCGTGGTCTTTCATGCAGGCACGGCCATCAAAGACGGCGATCTGGTCACCTCTGGTGGGCGGGTGCTGTGTGTGACCGTGCTGGCTGACAACGTCAGACAAGCCCAGCAGCGCGCCTACGAGGTGGCTTTGGGCATTCGTTTTGACGGCATGCAGTACCGCACGGACATTGGTTACCGCGCAGTCAAAAGCTGATTTGAATGAGCGCGCAGGATCTGACCCCGTCCCGGACTGAGCTCGTTCGTGGCTACCTGCAAGGTTTGCAGGCCCGCATCACCATGGCTGTCGCCGCTATGGATGGCACCGCTTTTTTGACTGACACCTGGCAAAAAGAACCGGGTGAGCTGTTGCAAGGCAACGGCATCACCCAAATTCTGGAAGGTGGGCCTGTGTTTGAGCGTGCAGGATGTGGCTTTTCGCATGTGCGCGGGCCCCAGTTACCGCCATCCGCCACCCAGCATCGCCCGGAGTTGGCCGGTGCGCCTTTTGAAGCCATGGGTGTGTCGCTGGTGTTCCATCCACGCAATCCCTATGCGCCCACCGTTCACATGAATGTGCGGATGCTGGCCGCCAAAGGGCGTGATGGCGCCGAGGTGTGCTGGTTTGGTGGCGGTATGGATCTGACGCCATTTTACGGCTTTGAAGAAGATGCGCTGCACTTTCACCGCACCTGCAAGCAGTCACTCGCGCCTTTTGGCGACGACAAATACCCGCGTTTCAAAACCTGGTGTGATGAGTACTTTTATCTGAAACACCGTTCCGAGCAGCGTGGTGTGGGCGGCATCTTTTTTGACGATTTCTCAGAGCTGGGCTTTGACAACAGCCTGGCCATGATGCAGTCGGTTGGCGATTCGTTTTTGGCGGCGTATCTGCCGGTGCTTGAGCGACGCAAGGACACGGTCTATGGCGAGCGTGAGCGGGCGTTTCAGCTGTATCGACGTGGCCGGTATGTGGAGTTCAACCTGGTGTGGGATCGCGGGACGCACTTTGGTCTGCAGTCCGGTGGACGGACCGAGTCGATTCTATTGTCCATGCCGCCACTGGCGAGCTGGTCTTACCAAAACGTGCCAGAGCCGGGCACGCCAGAGGCCGATTTGTACGCCAGGTTTCTGATCCGTAAGGAGTGGGTTTGACCCCTGCAAAATCCGGGGTGAGAAGAGTTGGCGTGTTCGGTGGGTCGTTTGATCCCCCGCACCTCGCCCACAGGGCTCTTGCGCATGCGGCTGTTGCAAATTTGCAACTGGATGAGCTCCGGATTCTTCCCACAGGGCAAGCCTGGCACAAGAACCGGCCCCTGACACCGGCCGTGCATCGCCTGGCCATGACGAAGCTGGCCTTTGGCGATGTGCCCCATGTGCTGGTGGATGACCGCGAAATCAAACGCGCCGGACCGACCTACACGGTAGATACCCTACGTGAATTGAAGGTGCAGTTGCCTGAGGCTGAATTGATGCTCCTCATTGGCGAAGACCAGGCCCAAGCCCTGCCGACCTGGCATGAATGGCGTGAGATTTTGCAGCTTGCTATAATTTGTGTAGCTGAGCGCGAAGATATGACGGGTGCAAGACCCCGATTTGTTGCTCCAACCTCGTATGAGTCCCGATTCATACGGCTGAAAATGCCACTCATGCCTATCAGCGCCACCGATATCCGAACTCGAATTGCAGCGCATCAAAGCGTTGTTTCGCTGGTTTTCGAGCCCGTTGCGCGTTATATTGACGACTACCATCTTTACCAGACTACTTGATGACTACTTCCACTGTTGCAAAAAAAGACATCCAAAAACTTCAGCGCGCCATCATCGATGGTCTGGAAGACGTCAAGGCCCAGGATATTCAGGTGTTCGATACCGAACACTTGTCCGCTCTGTTCGAGCGGGTGATCATCGCCTCCGGTACCTCCAATCGCCAGACCAAAGCTTTGGCAGGCAGCGTGCGTGATGCCGTTCGTGATGCAGGTTTTCCGAAGCCGCGTGTGGAAGGTGAAGCCAATGGTGAATGGATCATTGTGGATTGCGGGCAAGCCGTCGTTCATGTCATGCAGCCCAATTTTCGGACCTATTACAACCTGGAAGAGTTGTGGGGTGAAAAGCCGATTCGCCTGAAGTTTGGCTCGGACAAGCCCACTTCCAAAGAGGTCGAGGCCCCTGCGAAACCAGCCAAGAAAGTCGTGGAAGTTGAAGGCAATCTGCGTCGTTCCAATGCCGCCAAAAAAGGTGTTGCCGAAGCCTTCCCGTCCAAAGCGCAAGTGAAGAAGACACTCGCCGCCAAGACCGCAGCCACCAAAACACCTGCTAAAAAGACCGCTGCCAAAAAATCGCCTGCCAGGACGGCCGTGAAAACTGCGATCACCAAGGTGGTCATCAACGCACCTGAGAAAGCAGCAACCAAGAAAGCTTCTCCCAAGGCCCCCGCCAAAGTGGCTGCCAAAAAAGCACCTGCCAAGAAGACCGCCGCTGCAAAATCCTGATCCGGGTTTATTGTGCGGTTGATGATTGTTGCGGTCGGGCAGCGTGTGCCCGACTGGGCTCAAACGGCGTGGGACGACTACGCCAAACGCTTTCCCTTTGAACTCAAGGTTGAGCTTAAAACCGTCAAAACAGAACCCCGTGGCTCCAAGACCCTGGAAAACTTGTACGCGGCGGAGCGCAGTCGCATCGAAGCGGCCTTGCCCAAAGGTTGCCGTATCGTGGCACTGGACGAGCGGGGGACCAACCTGACCACGGTCGCTTTGGCCAGCAAGCTGCAGAACTGGCAGCTTGAAGGTGATGATGTGGCGCTGGTGATTGGTGGCCCCGATGGTCTTGACCCGGCGTTCAAACAAGCGGCGCATGAGCGCATTCGCCTGTCGGACCTGACCCTGCCCCATGCAATGGTTCGTGTTTTATTGATCGAACAACTCTACCGGGCCTGGTCGATCAATGCCAATCACCCCTATCACCGAGAGTGATGCATCCGTGTTATTGCTGTGACCAAGTTCATTTATCTCGCTTCGCAAAGCCCGCGCCGTCGTCAGTTGCTGGAGCAGTTGGGCGTGTCCTACGAGTTACTGTTGCCTGGGTCGGATGAAGATGCTGAAGGGCTTGAACTTGTTCTCCCCAATGAGGCGCCGTCCGCTTACGTCAAGCGGGTGACTCAGCTCAAGCTGAATGCTGCATTGCAGCGCCTGAAGCGCCGGGCGCTGCCCTTGGCGCCCGTTCTTTGCTCTGACACGACGGTGGCGATGGGGCGCACCATTTACGGTAAACCCGACGATGCGGCGGACGCAGCCCGTATCCTGAACGAACTCTCGGGCAAAACACACCGGGTTTTGACCGCTGTGGCACTGGGTACCACCCGCAAACGCGAGCAGGCAATGTGCGAATCACGAGTGACATTCGCCGAGATGAGTCGCCAGCAAATCCAGACCTATGTCGCCTCGGGTGAACCCATGGGAAAAGCCGGCGCCTACGCCGTGCAGGGCAGGGCAGCGGCTTTCATTTCACACATGGGTGGCAGCTATTCTGGCATCATGGGCCTGCCCATGTTTGAGACAGCCCAGTTGCTGCGCTCTTTCGGTTTCAAAGCTTAAGCAGGCCTCATGCAAGAAGACATTTTGATCAACTGGTCGCCGCAGGAAACCCGGGTTGCCCTGGTAGAAAATGGGGTGCTCCAGGAGTTGCATGTGGAGCGCACACTTGAGCGTGGGCTGGTGGGCAACGTCTACCTTGGCAAGGTCGCCAGGGTTTTGCCTGGCATGCAGTCTGCATTCATTGACATTGGCCTGGAACGCGCTGCCTTTCTTCATGTGGCTGACGTCTGGCACCGTCAGCCAGATGGCGAGCCACCCAGCATGGCGCGCAATACGCAACCACAAGTTCCTATCGAAAAGCAGGTGTTTGAAGGCCAGGCACTGTTAGTGCAGGTGATCAAAGACCCCATCGGTACCAAAGGCGCCCGGCTGTCGACACAGATCAGTATTGCCGGTCGCATGTTGGTCTTTTTGCCGCAAGACGATCATGTGGGTGTGTCGCAAAAAATTCCGCAACACCAACGCGACGAATTGCGTAGCCGTTTGCAGCGCCTCACGGGTCCGCAGGGTGGCGGTTACATCTTGCGTACCAATGGAGAAGAAGCGTCTGATCTGGAGTTATCGGAAGATATTGGGTACCTCCAAAAGGCCTGGGCACGCATCAAGGGCGCATCGGTACGCCTGCCGCCTTTGTCCCTCTTGCACCAGGACCTGAGTCTGCTGCAGCGCGTGTTGCGCGACCTGGTAGGCGAGGGCACCCAAACCATCCGGGTCGACTCGCGGGAGCAGTTTGAAACCCTCAAAACGTTTGGTCAGGAATTCATGCCTGCCGCTTCTGCCAAGTTGCAGCATTACAAGGGTGAGCGACCGATTTTCGACCTGTATGCCATTGACGAAGAAATTGCGAAAGCACTGGGCCGACGCGTGGACTTGAAGTCAGGTGGTTACCTGATCGTCGACCAGACAGAAGCTTTGACGACCGTGGATGTCAATACGGGGGGCTTTGTAGGTGCCCGTAATTTTGACGACACCATTTTCAAAACCAATCTCGAAGCGGCACAGGCCATCGCACGCCAGCTTCGACTGCGCAACCTCGGTGGCATCATCATCGTCGACTTTATTGACATGGTGCGGGAAGATCACCGTGATTCTGTGCTGGCGGAATTCCGAAAGCAGTTGGCGCGGGATCGGGTCAAAACAAATGCGGGCGGATTCTCTCAGCTCGGTCTGGTGGAAATGACTCGCAAGCGCACCCGTGAGTCGCTGGCGCACATGCTGTGTGAACCCTGCCCGACATGCGAAGGCAAAGGCGTCGTCAAGACGGCACGCAGCGTGACCTACGACATTTTTCGCGAGATATTGCGCGAAGCCCGTCAATTCAATCCGCGGGAATTTCGCGTCGTGGCGTCGCCCAAGGTTATTGAATTGTTTCTGGATGAAGAGAGTCAGCACTTGGCGGGCCTGAGCGAGTTCATTGGCAAGCCGGTGTCCTTGCAAAGTGAAAGCGCCATGGGGCAAGAGCAATACGATATTGTTCTTTTGTAGGACCATGCGCATTGCCGTTATCAGCAGGACCTTTTCAAGGTCAGGAGGCGGTGCCGAAAGTTACTCGGTTGCCATCGTTCAGGAGCTTGCTGCCCGCCACGAGATCCACGTGTTTTCACAGGAGTCCAATCATCCTGTGGCGGGTGTGACCTATCAACCGGTTGTCTGCCTGAGCCAAAAGCCGCGCTGGCTTAACCAGCTTGTGTTTGTGGTGGCTACATGGCTGAAGACGAGAAGTGGTTTTGACGTGGTGCACTCCCACGAAAACACTTGGCATGGTCAGATTCAAACTATTCATGTCCGACCGCTGCGCCACAACCTGCTTTTTGGTTACACCGGCGTTCGCCTGTGCACGAGATGGCTAAAAGTGGCCCTCAGCCCGAGGCTTCTTACCTATGTGCTGCTTGAAGCGGCTCGTTTCAAATTAAGCGCGATCAGAAAAGTCGTCGCGACATCAGAGAGTTTACGCAAGGAATGCGAGCAGGCCTACCCCCATTGCGCCACCGCCATTTCAGTCATCACCCCGGGCACCAGCCCAAACAAAAGTCAACTCTCAAAAAAGGAAGCGCGAGAAAAGCTGGGATTGCCACAAGACAGCAAGTGGGTGCTTTTTGTTGCCAATGATTACGGCCGAAAAGGGTTGGATGCGCTTTTAAAAGCCTTGACGACGATGTCGGATCAAACAGGGTTGATCGTCGTGGGCAATCGCCGGGCTGAACCTAAATACCGACAGATATCAGAGCGGCTGGGCGTGGATAAAAGGGTCCGCTTTCTTGGGTCACTTGACGATCTTTCTCCCGCCTATCTCGCTGCGGACTGTCTGGCACATCCCACGCTGGAAGACACCTTTGCCATGGTGGTTCTGGAGGCGATGGCCCATGGATTACCTGTCGTCGTGAGTGGCCCGGCGCATTGCGGTATATCCGCGCAGCTGGCCGATGGCTTGAATGCCTTGATATTGTCAGATCCACAAGATTCACAGCATTTGGCAACGCTGATGGACTCCGTTTTGAACTCGCCCACGCTGGCTTCAAACTTGGCTGGCCATGGCTTGCTATTTGCGCAACAGCATTCCTGGGACGAGGCCGCCCTACAATATGAAGCCTTGTATTTGCAAGCGGCTGTCAAGCGGTAGTTGTATGGCGCAAAAACGCCATTCGCATCTTTTCAATTTACGCAATTCCCTCCACTGAATGAAGGCTCCCCCCCGGCAACGTTGGCTCATCATTGCGCACGCCTTCAATATGGACGGGAGAGCTGCCAGCCAGACGATCACCGACAAGCTTCCCCATCTGCGAAACGCCGGGATAGAGGTAGTCGTTTTGAGCGGTGTTTCTGGAGTACGTGACCTTGAGGTTGAACACCATCAGCTATGGCCCATGGGGCCTGCCGGATTTCGTTTTGAATTGCGCCATGTGCTGAAACGGCGCTGGGGCAACGGCGTTCTCTATCGCCTCATGATGACAGCGGCCTCGCTCTTCCTGTTCCCGTGGATGCTGCTGGAAAAATTATTGCGTCCTGTCGAGAGTTCATGGTCATGGTGGTTCAGCGCGTACGTGAAAGGCCGGATGCTGGCGCGCAAACAGCCTTTCGACTTGATCTATTCAACTGGTGGTGCATTTGCTGCCCATCTGGCGGCGCGGGCTCTCAAGAAAAAAACCGGAACCCGATGGCTCGCAGAGGTTCATGACCCCTTGGTCGTACCGGGAGAATTGCCCATAACGCCTCAGCAAAAGATGCAGGCAAAGGTCGAGCGCTTGATCTGCACTGACGCGGATATTGCCATATGGTTTACCGAGCAAGCCCTCGCCAGCGCCCGCCAAAGACACCCTCAATTGGGTGAGCGGGGCAAAATGATGTTGCCGGGCATCGACAAGCCGTTCAAGGTTTTGCCGCCGTATCAGCCTGGCGCCAAATTCATTATTGGGCACTTTGGTTCACTTTCACCCACCCGGCATTTGGGGCCGATCCTGGCGGCCTTGGAGTTGCTGGGTCAGAGTCGACCAGATTTGATCGCCCTGACAAAACTTCATGTGTACGGAGGACCGTTGGACAGCGTCTCAACTGGCCTACTCGCAACATCAAGTGTTGCCCATTGTCTGCATCATTTTGGCCGTATTGAAGCAGACCCTCAAACTGGCCTGAGCGGACGTGAACAAATTTTGAACCGCATGCGGTCTGTGGATGTGCTACTGCTGTTGCATGGGGAAGACGCAATATGTTCTGAGTACATTCCATCCAAGCTGTATGAATACCTGTGGATGCAAAGACCGATTCTGGCGGTCGTGCATCGTAACCCGCAGATGGCTGATTTGATCCGGGGGCAGGGGCATGTGGTGATTGGTAATGTACGGAACGGATTTGCTGACGGTAAAGTCAAAAGCAAACTTACTCTCGCGGTGGAGCAATTGTGTGACCGCTGGCGCAACATTGGACTTCCTGACGATGCAATGGCTAGCCCATACACTACCAGGTCTGCAGTCGATAAGCTACTTGGCTGGGTCCGTTAAGTGGTCGTTCCAAAATAGACAAACATGACGATTATCTTTCGTGTGTCAAAAATGACCTTGGTTATTGAAGCAACGCAGTTGTTTCAATTTCAATACCTTGAAGGGATGTTAGCTTGGGGTGATACCCCAGTCTTGCGGCTAACCTTTGTTTCGAAAAGTAATGAGGTTTGTTCCCAGTAGCGTTGATGCCCGCAGGAGTCCCGATAGTTTCATATTGAAGCCCAAATTTTTCTCGCATAAAAACTAAAAGAGAAAGCTTGTCAATCGGGGCAAGGCTATAACAATCAACCGCCATATTGGCGGAGGGTCCGTCAAGAAGTGCAACCACCAGCTGATAAAAATCTGACGGGTGCAAATAATCGCGCACGATGCAGTCAGACGATGTCTTTAGTACGGTCTTGTCACGAATGGCCCGCAAGATATCGGTAATGAGAAAGCGCGCAGACATATCCTGCGTATGACTGAAATAATTGAACACCCGGATATCGATGATGGGCAGTTGCGGCAACGAGCGGTGACGGCATTCCGCATGCAGTTTGGCCACGCCATACCAATCTTGCGGCTGAAGGCCATTGATCGGTATTACAGCTTTCGAGTTTTCATCGACTGGTGCTTCAAAATTTGAACCATAG
>NZ_JBWMAW010000024.1:0-39324 GCF_056521395.1 Rhodoferax sp. LS1R11 | reverse complement strand
CCACTCCAGACGGGCGGCATAACCTTTGGCGTTGAAATCGCCGTGGGCGTCAAAGTCTGTCACCGGGAAGGACAGCAGGCCGCTGGATATGATGGTTTTGAGGTCTTGGGGGGTCATGAGGGATTCCTTGGGTCGGGATAAATTTCAAACAAGGTGATTGATCTCAAGCCAGTTCAGTCCAGCCGAACGTCGGCCTGCTTCACCACTGCCGCCCAGCGGCTGCGTTCGCGTTCAAAAAACTGGTTCTGCTCTGTCGGGCTCATGGTCACCACTTCGGCGCCCTGCCCGGTCAGTCGGCTGCGAATGGCCGGGCTGCGGATGACCTTGATCAACTCGGCATTCAGACGGGCCACCGTGGCCGCCGGCGTACCTGCTGGCACAAGAACGCCCTGCCAGGTGCCCGATTCAAAGCCTGGCAAGCCCTGCTCGGCCAGCGTGGGCATCTGGCCCACCAGCGGCATGCGCGTGCCCTTGGAGATGCCGAGCACCTTGAGCTTGCCGCTCTGCACATGCGGCAGTGTGGCCAGCATGCCGTTCATGACGACCTGGGTCTGGCCCGCCATGGTGTCGGTCACGGCCTGTACGCCGCCTTTGTAAGGCACATAGGTCCAGCGCGCGCCGCTGGCCAGGGCCACCGCCACGCCAGCCAGATGTGGTGCGCTGCCCATGGCGGTCACGGCAAAGTTCAGGTCCGACTTTTTGGACAGCGCCACTAGTTCCTGCAGGTTGTTGGCCGGTACCGAGGGGTGGACCACCAGCATGTGCGGAGAATAGGCGAGCATGGTCACGCCGCGCAAGTCTTTGGACGGGTCAAACGGCAGCTTGGTGTACACCGAGGGGCTGATGGCCAGCGCACCGGTGTCGCACAGCAAAAGTGTGTGGCCATCGGGGGCCGACTTGGCAACCGCGTCAGCACCCAGGTTGCCATTGGCGCCGGGGCGGTTTTCAATGATGACCGGCTGATTCAATGCCTCGGACAAAGGCTGGCTGATGGCGCGGGCAATGATGTCAGACGATCCACCGGGCGGGTAGGGAACGATGATGCGCAGGGGCTTGGTCGGCCAGGCTTGCGCCTGGGCCAGCACGGGGGTGCTGATGGCCGCTGCGGTGAGCAGACCGAGGGTGGCAAGTACCAGTTGGCGACGTTGTGTGGATGGCATGAATACTCCTGAATTAATAGCTACATACGCCCTGATGACGTGGACTAGAGGCCGTTTTTATATAAATTAATGGGCCAGAAACTCAAAACCGGGGTTTCACCTGGGTCCAATCGGGCCGGAAACGCTGCATCTGCGCCACGTCGTTGCGGGTCCGAATGCGGCAGGTCTTGTAGGCCTCATGCAGTTCCGCCAGCTTGGCGCGGTCCAGTTCCACGCCCAGGCCGGGTTTGTCGGTGAGGTGGACGCAGCCCCCGGTGATCGGTACCTTGCCGCCCACCAGAATCTCATCGCTCTGCCACGGGTAGTGCGTATCGCAGGCGTAGCTCAGGTGGTGTACCGAAGCAGCGAGGTGCGTCATGGCCATCAGGCTGATACCCAGGTGCGAGTTGGAATGCATCGACAGACCCAGACCAAACGTGCTGCAGGTGCGCGCCAGCGCCTGGGTGGCCCGCAGACCGCCCCAGTAGTGGTGGTCGGACAGCAGGATTTGCACTGAATTCAACTCAATGCTGCGCTTGAGTTCTGCCCAGTTGGTGACCACCATGTTGGTGGCCAGCGGCAGGCCGGTGCGTTGGTGCAGCTCGGCCATGCCTTCCAGCGTGGGCGTGGGGTCTTCGTAGTACTCCAGGCAACCGGCCAGCTTCTCGGCCACGCGCAGGCTGGTGGGCATGGTCCAGTTGCTGTTGGGGTCGATGCGCAACTGGTGTTTTGGGAAAGCAGCCTTGAGCGCCAGGATGGCATCTGCTTCTTCCTCCGGATCAAACACACCGGCCTTGAGCTTGATGCTCTCAAAACCGTATTGGTCAATCATCTGTTTGGCCTGGGCCACGATTTGCTGCGGGTTGACGGCCTCGCCATACGGATCAGGTGCGTACTCGGGGTCCACCGAAGCGTCCCACTTGTAGAACAGGTAGGCCGAATAGGCCACCTTGTTGCGCACCGCACCGCCGAGCAGTTCCACCAAAGGAATGCCAAGTGTGCGGGCCTGCAAATCGAGAAACGCCACTTCAAAAGCCGAAAACGCACTGTTGACGAGGTTGCTGCCCAGCGAACCGGGCGCCAGCTCCATCTCCACGTGGCCGGTGTTGGTCTGCGGTGCGTTGGCCAACACGCGGGTCCACAAGCCATTGGTGTCGAAGGCGGACAGGCCCACCAGGCTGTCCCGGGTGCGATTCAGAAGGTCAAGCACGGGCGCATCGCCATAGGTTTCGCCCAGGCCCACTTGGCCATTGGCACCCACCACTTCAATGATGGAGCGCAGGCCCCAGGGCTCATGCACGCCAGCAGCATTCAGTAAAGCAGGGTCTCTGATCGCGATCGGGGTGACGCGGACGGCAACAATTTTCATGACTGAATCTTTCACTTCATCAAGGAGGGCAGCCACAACGAGAACGCCGGTACGTACGTCACGAGCAGCAGGCATGCGGTGAGCGCACCATAGAACGGCAAGATCGATTTCATGACCTCCCCTACCGAGATCCCGCCAATGGCGCACCCCACGAATTGCGTGACTCCCACCGGCGGCGTGTTCAGGCCGAGCGCGCAATTGATCAGCATGACGATGCCGAACTGCACTGGGTCCATGCCGAACTGCGCCGCGATCGGCAGAAAGATCGGCGTGCAGATCAGGATGGTGGCGGCCATGTCCAAGAATGTGCCCAGCACGAAGAGCAGCACGTTGATCATCAGGAAGATCACCCACGGTGTGGCGGACATGGAGGTCATAAGCGCGCCGGTTTTCTGGGGTACCTCGTAAAGCGCCATGAAATAGCCAAAAGCGGAGGAGATGCCAATCAAGAGCAGAACGACGCCAGTAGTTTTGCAGGCCTTTGCGCATGCCTTCAAAAAATGATTCCACGACAGCGAGCGGTAGACCAGCACCGTGACAATCAGCGCCCAAAGCACCGCCGTGGCGGCTGACTCGGTGGCGGTGAAAACACCGGACAAAATACCCGCCAGGATGATCACCACGATCAATAAACCGGGCAAGGAACCCAGGAAGGCCGTCAGAACTTCCTTCCAGCCCGGGAAGTTGCCGCGGGTCGGGTAGCCTCGCTTGACGGCCACGTAGTAGGCGGCGGCCAGGTTGCATAGCGTGAGGATCAACGCCGGGATGATGCCGGCCAGAATCAGGCTGAAGACACTGACCGAGGCAATCCCGGTGGTTGCCAGCGCAAAGATGATCAGGTTGTGCGAGGTGGGCATGATGGCGCCGACCAGCGCGGCGTGGGTGGTGACGTTGACTGCATAGTCGGCGTCGTAGCCCTCTTTCACCATCAGCGGAATCATCACTGAGCCCATCGCCGACACATCGGCCAGTGGCGAACCGGCAACGCCACCAAACAAAGTGCAGCCGATCACGTTACTCATGCCCAGGCCGCCGCGCACATGGCCGACCAGGCTGTTGGCAAAGCGCACGATGCGTTGGGCAATGCCACCGTAAAGCATCAGCTCACCGGCAAACACAAAGAACGGGATGGCCAAGAACGAAAATACCTGCATGCCGCCAATCATCTTCTGGAAAACGATAGCAATGGGCATGCCTGAATAGAGCACGGTACAGACCGAGGCTAGCCCGATCGAGAATGCCACGGGCACACCCAGCACCAGCAGCAGCGCAAAACTCAATGAGAGAACTGTTAGTTCCATTTTTTTCTTTCAATCAATACCAGGACGGAACGACTTCTTCGTCTCGAAGCAGCGCCACGATGTGTTCAATGGAAAACATCACGATCAACACGCCAGCAATCACCAGCGACAGATAGTCGATGCCCACGGGCAGGTGTAGCATCGGGTCCAGTTCGTCCCACTTAAGGCGGGTCCACAGCATGCCGCTTTGCACCATGATCCCGCCAAACAGTGCCACGAGCATGTGGATGAGGATCTCCAGCTTCAGGCGCATCGATTCGGGCAGTAGCGAGATGATCGAGTCCAGCCCGATGTGTCCTGCATCGCGCACCCCGACCGCCACGCCAAACGCGGTGACATACAGCACGAGCTGCAGGGCCAGCGCTTCAGCCCAGGTTGGCGTGTCATTGAAAACATAGCGGCCGACCACCTGGATCTGCACGCTCAGAATGATGCCGACTAAGCAAAAGATGGCGATGACCAGGCTGGCCTTGCTTAGCAACCCGCACAGGCGCGAATAGGCATGGCGCGCAGGCGGCCGCTCGTGTTCGGGGTCAACGCCCAAGGCAACAGGGCTCAAGGCCGCTGTAGTAGCTGCGGCTGAGACCGACGTTTGGGAGGCAATCATAAGATTCCTAGGTAGACGCACTAAGCTCAGGCCGACCGTTGTCGGCCTAAGCTTCAAACGGTCATGATTTACTTGTTGTCCTGCACAGCCTTGACAAGGCGCTGCAGATCAGGCGTGGTGATGAACTTGGCGTACACCGGCACCATTGCCGCCTTGAACGACGCCTTGTCCACGTCCGTCACGATCTGCGCGCCGGCCTTGGTCACGATGGCCAGGGCCTTGGCTTCCTGCTCGTCCCACTTCTTGCGCTGGAACGTCACCGACTCCTTGGCTGCTGCGCGGAACATGGCCTGGTCGGCTGGCGTCATCTTGTCGAAGATCGCCTTTGAAATCAGCAGTACTTCAGGTGCCATGGAGTGCTCGGTATGCGAATACACCTTGACCGCCTCGTAATGCTGAAAACCTTCGTACGAGGGGATGTTGTTCTCGGCGGCATCGATCAGGCCTGTCTTGAGCGCGGTCAGGACCTCGCCGGTAGGCATCGGCGTGGCGTTGGCACCCATGGCGCCGACCAGCGAAACCCACAACTCGGACTGTTGCACGCGGATCTTCAGGCCCTTGGCGTCGGCAATGGTACGCACTGGCTTCTTGGCGTAGATCGAGCGCGCGCCACTGTCGTAGAACGCCAGGCCCACGAGGCCCTGGCTCTCGCAGCCCTTCAGGATCTCTTCTCCGATCGGGCCATCGAGCGACTTGCGCATGTGCGCGATCGAGTCGAACAGGAAGGGCATGGTGGGCACCAGGCTCTTCGGGCAGATCGAGTTCAGCGAACTGATGTTGACCCGGTTCATCTCCAGCGCGCCAATCTTGACCTGGTCCAGCGTTTCCTTCTCGGTGCCCAGTGCGCTTTTGTTGAACACCTTGATCGTGTACTTGCCCCCGCTCTGCTTGGACAGCATTTCACTCATGTGCTTGACGGCGGCGACTGTCGGGTATTCATCGCTGTTGTGCACGTCGGCCGAGCGTAACTCGACGGCATGGGCCGAGACACAAAGGCTGGCGAGGATGCTGGCTGTCAGCGCAGCAGCACGAAAGGTAGTACGGCGGATTGATTTCATGAGAGTCTCCTGGTTGTAATCAAAAATGCTCGGCTAGAGCGACATGGGAAAACGCGAAAAAAGAGGTTCAGGCAGTCCACGTACGCCGGGGCGCAACGCAAACACACCACCGGCCAGTGGCTGGTCAGATAGATCGGTTCCTTCAGGGCGAATCGATGTCACGAACAGTGTGTCAAGGCCAGCGCCGCCAAAGGCGCACATGGCCGGTTTCTTGACCGGCACGGCCAGCGAACGGTCCAGCTTGCCGTCCGGTGTAAAACGATGAATGAGACCGGCATCGTTGCCGCAGATCCAGTAGCAACCGTCGGCATCAACCGCCGCGCCGTCGGGCCGGCCGGGTAGCGCATTCATATCCACAAAAACTCGGCGATTCGTGGGCGTGCCGGTCTCAATGTCGTAATCAAAAGCCCAGATCAGTTGCCTTGAGGGATGCGAGTCCGACAGGTACATGGTGCGGCCATCGGGGCTGAAGCCCAGCCCGTTGGGCGTGATGAAGCCATCCAGCATCTTTTGCAAACCGCTTGTCTGCTCATGGCGGTACAAGGCGCCGGACGGCAAAGCCAGGCCCATGTTCATCACCATGGTGCCCGCCCAGAAGCGGCCTTGCCGGTCACAACGGCCATCGTTGAACCGCATGCCGGCGCTGGCATGCGTTACTTTTTCCAGCAATTGGCTGCGCATCTGGCCATCAGCCTGAGTCTGCAATTCGAAGATGCCTGTTTCCATACCGGCAATCCAGGTGCCTGCGCTTGCGCCCTGCGCGATACAGGCCAGCATTTCGGGCGCCAGCCAGGTCGTCACCTGCGCCGTAGCGGCCTGCCAGCGGCAGAGTTTGCGCGCCGGAATATCAACCCAGTAAAGGGCCTGCTCGGCGACGTGCCAGACCGGGCTCTCTCCGGTCGCATTGCGGCAATCCACCAGGAGTTCAGCGTCAGAACTCATCGCATCAACCGGCAAAAGGACCGGCCTTGACAAAGCCACCGCCCTGAAATTGCACGGCCGGGTCGCTCAGATCAGGCGCTGGCGTGCGGGCATAGACCTCGTCGCGGAACACATCGGAGCTGTCCTGCGGCACATAGCCGACATGGCGCGCCTGCGAGTTGTCCCACCAGGTCACCGCGTTGTCAGACATGCCGAAAATGATGCTGTAGCCCAGCACAGGCGTCGTCAGGCAGGCGGTGATGAGCCGATGCAAATCATCAAAACTTAACCACGTAGCCAGCATGCGCCGGTCACGGGGCTCGGGAAACGAAGACCCGATCCGCACGCAGGCGGTCTCGATACCGTAGCGGTCAAAATACAGGCGGGCGAGGTCTTCGCCAAAGGCCTTGCTCAGACCGTACAGGCCATCCGGCCTGGCCGGATCACTGGTGGTCAGGGTCTCGCTCTGGCGGTAGAACCCTGTGACATGGTTGGAACTGGCAAAAACCACCCGTTTGACGCCATGCTTGCGCGCCGCTTCATACAGGTTGTAGGCACCCAGAATGTTGCCCTGCAAGATGGGCCCAAAAGGCCCCTCTACAGACACGCCACCCATGTGGACAATGGCATCCACACCGGCCACCATGGTGCTTACCGCATCGGCGTCTGCCAGATCGGCAAGCACCATCTCCTCCTGAGGGCCAGCCTCTCCAAAACCGATACGATCAGACAGTCGCAGAACGTCGCAGTTGGCCTTGAGTCTTTCCCGCAAAGCTTGACCCAATCCACCGGCAGCGCCTGTCAATAAAAGTTTGTGATGCGCCTTGATCGTCATTTTTTCACTCGTTTCAGGAATTAATCTTTTGCGCTGGACTTTTCCAGTGTGTCGCCTTACATTCAAAACATACTGCCGATGTCAGTTATACGTTGTCTGACAACTTAAATTATGCTGAGCCAACCCTATCCCGTCAAGAGTTTTTAAATGGAATCATGGAAAACCCCTAGTACCCCGCCAACCCGAGCTCGCCGCCCCCGCGGTTTGGTTCAGGAAATAGTCGAAGGATTGGCGAACAACATCCGCGAAGGCCTCATCAAGCCCGGCGACAAACTGCCTACCGAAGCAGAAATCATGGCCCGCTTTGACGTCAGCCGTACCGTGGTGCGTGAAGCCTTGTCAAAATTGCAGGCCTCCAGGCTGGTCGAAACGCGCCATGGCATTGGGACGTTTGCGCTGGCGCCCCAGGTATCGGGCAACTTCAAGATTGCCGAAGAAGACTTCTCAACCGTAGCCGATGTCATTGCAGTGCTTGAACTGCGGATCAGTCTGGAGACCGAAGCCGCAGGACTGGCCGCCCAAAGGCGTACCGAGGCGAACCTGCACACCATGCAGGCCGCACTGACGGCCTTTGAGGATTCCATCAACCACGATTCGGACGCGGTGCCACCCGATTTTCAATTCCACATGGAAGTGGCCCGCGCGACCAACAACCAGCATTTCGCGGACCTGATGACCTACCTCGGGGCCATGATCATTCCGCGTACCCGCGTGAACACGCCCAACAGCGCGCCCGAAGGTCGCTTGAGTTACCTGCAACGCGTTCACGGCGAACATGAAAGTATTTTCAACGCCATCCGCAACCGGGATGCGGAGGCAGCACGGGCTGCCATGCGCACGCACCTGTCGAATAGCCGGGAGCGCCTGCGGAAAAGTCAAACCGGGCCGACTTGAGCCGCGGCCAGGTTCTTTCAGGCAAATGCGGTGCGTTTGATCGTGCGTGACCCCACCAAGTCAAAGGCGTAGGTCAGCGCCTCGCTCATCGACAGCTCGATAACATGACGCTCCTGCTCGGTGAGGTAGAACATCATGTCAACATCGTGGCGCACATAACGCGCGGGCAGGCGATTCAACGCCACGCAAGCCACATCGGCGAGCATGTCGGCAGAAAAATCCACATGGTCTTGCGAGAGGCGTACGACGTCCTCAAAAACCAGGCGTTCAAAGTAGTTGTGAACCTGCTCAAAATTTATAGCCATGAAAGCCTCCAGCAATCGCCATTTGCACCCTGATCATGAGGTGACGTTAGCAGTTCCCGGCCCGGCTGACAAGCAGCCGACGGCCAGGTTCAGGTCTCAATGCCCGGTTTGTAATCAGGCGCCTTCACGAGCTTCCAACGCCCGGCAAACGCGGCAAGGAACAGGGCCGCAAGGCCACCGTAGATGACAACACGCCACACGGGCATCCAGCCATTGTCAAAGGCGCCGAACAAGCTGGCGCGCAGGGCTTTCACCACCCAGGTAAACGGCAACCAGGCATGCACGGACTGAAAAAACCCACCGGTGAGTTCAATCGGCATCACACCACCCCCCGCGGCCAATTGCAGGGTGAGCAACAAGACGGCAAACAACTTGCCAGCCTCGCCACATAACCGCAGCAATAAAAACACAATAGCCAGAAATGCCAGGGAGCCAGCAAGCATCGTCAAGGCAAACGTCAGGTAGCTGGGTGCCTTGATGCCAAGCCCAAAGACAAGCATTAAAAACGTCACCAGTACCTGGCACAACACGACCAGGGCCGGAATCGCAAACTTCCCCAGCACTTTGCTCAACTGCGGCGCACTGGCGTAATCAGCCACCAACGTGCCCATGTTGAAGAGATAGGCCGTCATGACCGCACCCAGCCACAAGGCCATGGCGACCATGTTGGGCGCAAAGGCGCTGCCGTTGTTGGCCACGGGCGCCAACACATCAAGGATGGGCTCTACTGAATCCGCCAGACCACGGGCGCTTCCATCCAGCTTGTCCGGGGAGGCGGGCAACACGGACTCGATCAGCTGGATGCCCGTGCGGAGTTTGGCTGAGCCTTCGGACAAGGTTTTTCCGCCGTCCACAAAAGTGTCCAGCCGGCTGTTTTCAGGCAAGCGGCTTTCGATCGTTCGGATACCCTCCCCGATGGCACCCACGCCGTCGATGAGTTTGCCCGCGTCAACTTCGGCCTTCTGAACACCCCGCACCAACTGGCCATTGGCCTCAAGGGCCAAGCCCAGTCCGTCTTTCAGCTGCTCGCCACCCGCGGCCAACTCGCCCGCGCCTTTGGCGACACGTTCGCCCACCAGCGGAATATCAAGCGACTGCTTTTGCATGGACGTGGCACCGTCGATCAGGCGCGCGGCACCCGCCTGCAGCTGCACAAGACCGGCACCCAATTCGCTCTGGCCCGCAGTCAATTGAACGGTTCCCGCCTTGAGCGACTTGAGCTCGGCGTCCGACGGCAATTCGTCACGCATGCCGCGCAGCCCGGCCCCCACTTGCTTGAAGCCAGAACTCATCTGGCTGGCCGCCACGCTGTACTTGACCACCCCATCATCCAGCGTCTGCGCGCCCGCGCTCAACTGGGCAATGCCCGCTCTGAGTTTTTCAAGGTTTTTGCCGGAGCCGTCAGCCGTGCTCAGCACCTGCTCCCATCGCTTTTCGTTCAGTGTTTCATTGACCTGGTGCCCCAATTCGGTGGCAAAGCGACGGGCAAATCCGGCGGCCGCGTAGTTATTGCCCTCAGACAGGATCACCGTCACCTGGCCGCCACCCGCCCGCTCTCCCGGAACGGCGTTGGCGCTGAAATCCTGGGGAATAACCACCGCAAAGGCCAGACTGCCGAGCGCTACACCCTGGCGGACCGCCTCAACATCGAGCATCTGCCGGAAGCCAAAAGTGCCTGACTGGACCAATCCTGCAGCGAGTTCTTCCCCCACGTTGACCGCGATTCCCTTGTAGTTGATTCCGACATCCAGATTGACAATCGCCACCGGCAGCGCGTTCGTCTTGCCGTTGGGGTCCCACACGCTGGAGAGATAGATCAAGGCATAAAACGCGGGCACCACCGTGATGGCAAACACCGCCAACCCAAACCTCGGAAAACGCCGAAATAACGAGCCGTCTGTCTTGACGATGTTCCAGAGTGACTGGCAGAAATAACGAAGGAAATCAGCGATGCGCATGCACCGGATTGTGCTTGTTTTCAGCCCAGGCCGACCAAGCCTGTTGCGTTGTTTTTCAAAATTCAGGGCATGACAAGTGTCCTTGTGATGGCTGACGGCCTAGGGTAAACACCCATAAAAATGGCAAAAAATACGCTTGAACTAGTTATATTTAATAACCATAATTCACCCCAAGAAGGAATTATCAGCATGATCAACCAAGACCTCCATTTCGAACTCCGCGGCGACCAGCAAGAAATTGCCGTGATCCGTCTGACCCGCGGCGCCAAACGCAACGCACTGAACGACAGCCTCATTCTGGCCCTGCGCGATCTCTTCGAAAAAATGCCTGCCAGCGTACGTGCAGCCGTCATTGACGGTGAAGGCGAACACTTCTGTGCCGGCCTGGATTTGAGCGAACTTCAGGACCGCGATGCCGGTCAGGGTTTGCACCACTCCCGCATGTGGCATGCCGCACTGGAGCGCGTTCAATACGGTCCGGTACCCGTGATTGCAGCCTTGCACGGTGCTGTGGTGGGGGGCGGTCTGGAGCTGGCCAGTGCCTGCCACATCCGCGTTGCCGATGACACCACGTTTTATGCCCTGCCCGAGGGCTCGCGCGGCATTTTTGTGGGCGGTGGCGGCTCGGTGCGCATTCCGCGTCTGATTGGTGTGGCCCGCATGACCGACATGATGCTGACCGGACGCGTGTTCAACGCGCAGGACGGGGAGCGCATTGGCATGGCCCAGTACCTCGTGCCACAGGGCACGGCATTTGACAAGGCCATGGAGCTGGCTTTGCGCATTGCGCAAAACGCCCCGCTGACCAACTATGCGCTCACCCATGTGCTGCCGCGCATCGCCGACCAACCCGCCGACCAGGGCTTCATGACCGAAGCCATGATGGCCGCCATTGCGCAAAGCGCACCCGAGGCCAAGGACCGCGTGCGTGCCTTTCTGGAAGGCCGTGCGGCGAAAGTACAAAAGGCTTCCTAGGCCATTGTCAGTTCAACCCATAAAAACAAAAAAATCAGAACCCCGGACCCGAAAGAGACAACCATGACTGCTCCCAACTACCGCCCGCTGACCTTCGGCGTGACCCGCGTGAACCTGCGGGATGGCGCGCCCGGCGTGCACTACCTCAGCGCTGAACAGCCGTTACAGGCATTCCCCGCGCGCATGACCGACCGCCTTCAACATTGGGTGCAGGTGGCCCCCGATCGCATCTTCATGGCCCGCCGGGAAAAGCTGGCCGGCGGTGGCACGGGCGACTGGAAAACCGTGAGTTACGCCCAGGCATGGGCCAGCGCACGCAACCTGGCCCAGGGACTGATCAACCGGGGACTGAGCGTGGAGCGCCCCGTGGTCATCCTGTCCGAGAACGATCTCGAACACGCCCTCCTGTCCCTCGCTTGCCTGCTGGCGGGCGTGCCTTTTGTACCCACTTCACCGGCCTACTCGCTGATCAGCCAGGACTACGACAAGTTGCGGCATGTATTGAAGACGGTAACGCCGGGCCTGGTGTTTGCCGCTGATGCCGCTCGCTTTGGCAAAGCCATTTTGGCGGCGGTCGGCCCTGATGTGGACGTGGTCTTGACCCATGGCACGCTGGACGGCCGTGCCACCACGTCCTTTGCGCAACTGATCGACACCCCAGCCACACCGCAGGTAGACGCCGCCATTGAAGCCACGGGGCCGGACACCATCACCAAATTTCTCTTCACCAGCGGCTCCACCAAGCTGCCCAAGGCGGTCATCAACACCCAGCGCATGTGGTGCGCCAACCAGCAGCAGATGGCGCAATCCATGCCGGTGCTGACGCAGGAACCGCTCGTGCTGGTGGACTGGCTGCCCTGGAACCACACCTTTGGCGGCAACCATAATTTCGGCATGGTGGTGTACCACGGCGGCACGCTGTATATCGATGACGGCAAGCCCACCGCCGCCCTGATGGACGAGACACTGCGCAACCTGCGCGAGATTGCACCCACCGTGTATTTCAACGTGCCCACCGGGTTTGAGGCGATTGCCAACGCCATGAAGACCGATGCCACGTTGCGCAGCAAACTGCTGTCACGCGTCAAGATGTTCTTCTATGCCGGTGCCTCGCTGGCCCAGCCCATCTGGGACGGTCTGTATGAGGCCCAGGAGAAGGAGATCGGCGAACGCATCGTGATGACCACGGGTCTGGGCATGACCGAGTCTGGCCCCTTCGCGATTTTTGTCACCAACCCCAACGTCAAGGCCGGCGACCTGGGCGTGCCGACGCCGGGCATGGAACTCAAGCTGGTGGACATGGGCGGCAAGACCGAGGTGCGTTACCGCGGCCCCAACATCACGCCCGGCTACTGGCGCGCAGCGGCGGAGACCGCCGAGCACTACGATGAAGAAGGCTTCTTCTGCTCGGGCGACGCCGTCAAATGGATTGACGAGACCGACGTGCACCAGGGCCTCAAATTCGACGGCCGCATCGCTGAAGACTTCAAGCTCGCGACCGGCACTTTTGTCAGCGTGGGTCCGTTGCGCGCCAAGATTGTTGCTGCGGGCGCGCCCTACATCCAGGACGTGGTGCTCACCGGCATCAACCTCAAGGAGGTTGGCGCCATGGTGTTCCCGACCTCCGCCGTCCGTGCCTTGAGCGGCTTGGGCACCAGCGTGCCGATGGCCGATGTGCTGTCCAGTGCGCCGGTACTCACGCACTTCCAGCAGGTGATCGACGACCTGGCGCGCAACGCCACCGGCAGTGCCAGCCGCATCGCCCGCATGTGCCTGTTGGCCGAGCCGCCCACCATTGACCGCGGTGAAGTCACCGACAAGGGGTCGATCAACCAGCGCGCCGTATTGGCACACCGCGCCGAGACGGTAGAGGCGCTGCATGCCGACGCACTGCACACCATCCTGAAACCACAATAACGCGAAAGAAACCGAATCATGGCTACCCAAGGATTTTTCTCCCACTTTGACGATGTCTGGATGCTGGACGGCGTGCGCACCCCGATGGTCGATTACTGCGGCACCCTCGGCCACATTTCGCCCACCGACATGGGCATCAAGGTCGCCCGCGCGGTGCTGGAGCGCAGCGGCGTGCCGGGCGCGGACATCGGCTCGGTGATTGCGGGCAACATGGCACCCGGCGATTTTGAACAGTTCATGCTGCCGCGCCACATCGGCCTGTACGCTGGCGTGCCGGTGGACGTACCGGCACTGATGGCGCAGCGCATCTGCGGCACCGGTTTCGAGCTGTTTCGCCAGGCCGGTGAGCAGATTCAAAGTGGTGCCTGCGAGGCCGCGCTGGTGGTCGGCAGCGAGAGCATGACGCGCAACCCGATTGCCGCGTTTGACCACCGCACCGGCTTCAAGCTGGGCGCGCCGGTCGGTTTCAAGGACTACATGTGGGAAGCCCTGAATGATTCGGCCGCCGGCATCAACATGATCCAGACCGCCGAGAACCTGGCGAAGCAATACGGCATCACGCGCGAAGAAGTGGACGCGTTTGCATCGCAATCGTTTGCCAAGGCGGTAACCGCGCAGCAGGCTGGTTTTCATGCCGGTGAAATCGTGCCGGTGATCACCGAAAAGTTCGAACTGGAGGGCTACAAAACCCGCGGCATCAAACTGCAAGGCAAGATCACCGAGGTGGCGACGGACACCCACGCCCGCCTCTCCCCCGTGGACGTGCTGGCCAAGCTCAGGCCGGTGTACGAAGGCGGCGTGCAAACCGGTGGCAACAGCGCCGCGCTGGTGGATGCCGCCGCCGCGGCCATCGTGGCCTCGGGCCATTACGTGAAAACCTGGACCCAAGCGCAGGGCAAGAAGCCGCTGGCACGCGTGGTGGCTTGCGCAGTGGTGGGTGTGCCGCCCGAGATCATGGGCATCGGCCCGGCCCCGGCGATTCGCCTGCTGCTGGAACGCACCGGTCTGACGCTGGAGCAGATTGGCCGTTTTGAGATCAACGAAGCGCAGGGTGCGCAGACGCTGGCCGTGGGCCGTGATCTGGGCCTGGATTTGAGCCGCCTCAACGTCAATGGCGGTGCCATTGCGCTCGGTCACCCGCTCGCTACCACCGGCGTGCGCCTGACGCTCACGCTGGCGCGCGAACTCCAAAGTGCCGGTCTGCGCTGGGGTATTGCGTCAGCCTGCATTGGCGGTGGCCAGGGCATTGCGCTGTTGCTGAAAAACACGGACGCAGCCTGAGCATTTTCTCCAAAATTTATATAAAACAAGGCTGTAGCCCACGTCCTACGTGCGCAAGCAGCTATTAAATGTATAGCAACTTGATTTTGAAAGCCTGATATGAAAATTCAAGGACAAGCCGCTCTCGTGACCGGCGGCGGCTCCGGTCTCGGCGAAGCGACGGCGCGTGAACTGGCGCGCCAAGGCGCCCGCGTGGCGGTGCTCGACATCAACCCGGCCAACGCCGCCCAGGTGGCAGCCGACATCAACGCGGCGCACGGAGACGGCCGCGCGCTGGCCTGTCCCTGCGACATCACCAACACCGAGAGCCTGCGGGCGGCCATCGCCCAAGCGGCTGCGGCCCACGGCCCGGCCCGCCTGTTGATGAGCATTGCCGGCATCGGTGCCGCCAAACGCGTGATCGCCAAGGACGGCTCCCCCGCCCCGCTGGAAGACTTTGTGCGTGTGGTCAGCGTCAACCTGATCGGCACCTACAACGTGGCCCGCCTGTTTGCCGCCGAGTGCGCCAAGCTGGACCCGCTGGAAGATGGCGAGCGCGGTGTGATGGTGTTCACCGCCTCGGTCGCCGCCTTTGACGGCCAGGTTGGGCAGCAGGCCTACAGCGCCTCCAAGAGCGGCGTGGTCGGCATGACGCTGCCCATGGCGCGCGATCTGGCGCAACACGGCATTCGTGTCTGCACCATCGCCCCCGGCCTGTTTGCCACCCCGTTGATGAAAACCCTGCCTGAGGCCGTGCAACAGTCGCTGGCGGCCAGCATTCCGTTCCCCGCGCGTCTGGGCAAGCCGGAAGAGTTCGCCCAACTGGCCAGCCATATCATCACCAACACGCACCTGAACGGCGAAGTGATTCGCCTGGACGGCGCCCTGCGCATGGCCCCGCGCTGAAAGAACCCCATGAGCAAAACCGTTGTTTATGAAGTCAATGTGATGTTCGGCGACTGCGATCCGGCCGGCATCGTGTTCTTCCCGAATTTTTCCAAATGGATGGACGCCTCATCGCTGAATTTTTTCGTCAAGTGCGGCGTGCTGCCCTGGCGCGAACTGGTCAAGACCACCGGCATCATCGGCACGCCCCTGCTGGAGATCAACACCAAATTCATGCGCCCCGCCACCTACGGCGAGACGCTGCAGATTCACACCAGCGTGACCGAGTGGCGCGACAAGGTGTTCATGCACAAGCATGTGGTCAAGCGTGGTGATGAGGTCTTGTGCGAAGGCACCGAGACCCGCGCCTTCTGCATGCGCCTGGCCGACAACCCTGATCGCATCAAAGCCATTCCGGTGCCGGAAGACATCAAGGCCTTGTGCAGTTAGCACCCCGTTTTCTTCCCTCGCCCCTACCAAAACTCAGGAGACAAACTCATGAAAAATTTCAAAACACTGATCGCCACCGCAGTCGCGGTCCTGGCCGCCGGTGCAGCCCAGGCGGACATCACCATCGGCATCAGCCTGCCGCTGACCGGCCCGGCCTCCGGCCTGGGTATTCCGGTCAATAACCAGATCAAACTCTGGCCAACCACCATCGCGGGTGAAAAGGTCAAGGTCATCGTGCTGGATGACGCCACCGACCCCACCAATGGCGTGAAAAATGCCAAGCGCTTTGTGACCGACGACAAGGTGGACATCATCATGGGCTCGGTCGCCACGCCGGTGGCGATCCCCATGGCGGGCGTTGCTGCTGAAGCCGAGACGGTACAACTGGCGTTCTCACCCGCTGTGCTGCCACCGGGCAAAGACGGTTGGACCTTCCGCATGCCCCAATCCAATGCGGTGATGGCCCACGCCATGATCGGTTTGATGAAGAAGCAAGGCGTGAAGACCGTCGGCTTCCTGGGCTACACCGACGCGTATGGCGAGAGCTGGCTCAAGGACTTCACGGCTGAGGCCGACAAGAATGGCATCAAGGTGGTGGCCACAGAGCGTTTTGCCCGCTCCGACACCAGTGTGACGGCCCAGGCCCTCAAGCTGATCGCCGCCAGCCCCGACGCGATGCTGATCGTCGCTTCCGGCAGCGGCGCGGCCATGCCCCACAAAGGGGTGATCGAGCGTGGCTACAAGGGCAAGATTTACCAGACCCACGCCGCAGCGTCCCGTGACCTGATGCGCGTCGGTGGCAAGGATGTGGAAGGCGCTTACGTGGTGTCCGGCCCGGCCGTGATTGCCGAGCAGCTGCCCGACAGCCATCCCTCCAAAAAGGCCGCCATTGCCTTTGTTGAGCAGTACGAAAAAGCCTACGGTGCGGGCTCGCGCAACCAGTTTGCCGGCCATGGCTATGACGCCATGCTGGTGATGGAAAAGATTGTGCCCATGGCCCTGAAAAAGGCCAAACCCGGCACCAAGGAGTTCCGCGCTGCCCTGCGCGAGGCGATGGAAACCATGGGCCGCACCGTGGTGTCGCATGGCGTTGTCAACTGGACCAAGGACGACCATTGGGGTTACACGCTCGAAACCGGCGTGATGCTCAAGGTGGTCAATGGCGACTGGAAAGTCGAATAACACGGTCGACTCATGACATGGGGCCGCCCCGATGGCGGCTCCCATGATGGTCTCTCAATCTCAACGGGCTCACCCATGGATATTTCAATCGTCAGCATTCTGATGCTGGACGGCATGACGAACGGTGCCATTTACGCCCTGCTCGGTCTGGCCACGGTGCTGGTGTTTGCCGTCACCCGGGTCATCTTTATTCCCCAGGGGGAGTTTGTCGCGTATGGCGCGCTGACCCTGGCCATTTTTCAGACCGGCCAGGTTCCCGGCACGGTCTGGTTGCTGCTGCTGATGGCGGCGCTCGCCGCCGTGCTGGATGTGCGCCAGACCTGGCAGCACACGCACCATGTGCCCAGGGCTTTGAAAGCCGGTGCAATGACCCTGCTGGTGCCCGTCGTCGTCTCGGCACTCTCCATCTGGGCGGCGCCACGCCAGTTTCCGTTGTTGGTACAGGCGCTGCTGACGGTGGGCGTGGTGACCTCATTTGGTCCGCTGGTGTACCGGCTGGCTTACCAGTCCCTGGCGGATGCGAGTTCGCTGGTGCTGCTGATCGTGTCAGTGGGCGTGCATTTCGCCATGACCGGCCTGGGCCTGCTTTTTTTCGGCGCCGAGGGCTTTCGCAATCCGTCGTTCTGGGATGAGCGCTTCAGTCTGGGCGCCGTCACCCTGAACGGCCAGACCATCATCATCGCAGGCGTGTCACTGGCCCTGATCGGCCTGCTGTGGCAGTTTTTTGAGAACACGCTGTACGGCAAGGCGCTGCGTGCCACCGCCGTGAACCGGCTCGGTGCGCGGCTGATGGGCATCTCCAGCCACACCGCCGGTCAATCCACCTTTGCCATGGCGGCGCTGATCGGGGCCCTGTCGGGCCTGTTGATCGGCCCCACCACCACGGTGTTTTATGACTCGGGCTTTCTGATCGGCCTCAAGGGCTTCGTGGCCGCGGTGATTGGCGGACTCGCCAGCTACCCGGCGGCGGCGGTCGGCGCCTTGTTTGTCGGCCTGGTGGAATCCTTTGGTTCTTTTTGGGCCAGCTCTTTCAAGGAAGTCATCGTCTTCACCATGATCTTGCCCATCCTGCTCTGGCGCTCCATGACCAGTGGTCATTCGGAGGAACACTGACATGACCTTCACCCAAAACACCCAGCGCCTGGCGCTCATGGCGGGAGTGGTGGTACTGGCCTTGCTGCCACTGCCCGACTTCTGGATTACCCAACTCAACTACATCGCGCTGTACAGCCTGGTGATTCTCGGACTGGTGCTGTTGACCGGCATTGGCGGCCTGACTTCCTTTGGTCAGGCGGCCTTCGTCGGTATCGGGGCTTACAGCAGTGCTTACCTCACGGTGAACATGGGCCTGTCGCCCTGGATCACCGTCTTTGCCGGTCTCGCCATCACAGCCGTCAGTGCCTTGGCCGTGGGGTGGATCACCTTGCGCATGTCGGGCCACTACCTGCCGCTGGCCACGATCGCCTGGGGTCTGTCGCTGTATTACCTGATGGGCAACCTGGACGCCTTGGGCAAATACGACGGCATTCTGGACGTGCCCACGCTCAAACTGGGCGGCTGGGACATCGGCCAGGGCCGCCCCTTCTTTGTGTTGGCCTGGGGCCTGGTGTTGCTGGGCGCCTTTGCGCTGATCAACCTGCTGGATTCGCGCACCGGACGCGCCATCCGCGCGTTGCGCACCGGCTCGCAAATGGCCGAGGCCATGGGCGTGGACACCTTGCGCTACAAGATCGGCATCTTTCTGATTGCGTCGTTGTTTGCCAGTGTCTCGGGCTGGCTGTTTGCGCACTTTCAGCATACGGTCAATCCTTCGCCATTCGGGCTGAAGATGGGCATCGAGTACCTGTTCATGGCGGTACTGGGCGGCGCAGGCTATGTGTGGGGCGCCATCAGCGGTGCGCTCATTACCAAGCTGCTGGAAGACCAGTTGCAGGTGCTGCTGCCCAAGCTGATCGGCACCAGCGGCAACTATGAAATGATCGTGTTCGGCATCGTGCTGGTGCTGGTGCTCAAGTACCTGCCGGACGGCATGTGGTCGTTGGTGGGGCGCTACCTGCCCAAACCCCAGCGTGTCAACGACTGGCAAAACGCCGCACCGCTGGCTGAGCGCAGCAAACCAGTCGTCGGCGACATGGTGCTGGAGGTACTGGCCATTCGCAAACAGTTCGGCGGTCTGGTGGCGGTCAACGACATCGGCTTTTCAATCAAGGCCGGGCAAATCGTCGGGCTGATCGGCCCCAACGGTGCGGGCAAGTCCACCACCTTCAACCTGATCACCGGTGTGCTGGGCCTGACATCGGGCCAGGTGAAGTTTCGCGGGGAAACCATCAGTGGCCTGCCCTCGCGCGAGATTGCACGGCGCGGCATGTCGCGCACCTTTCAGCATGTGAAGATGATTCCTGAAATGACGGTGCTCGAAAATGTGGCGCTGGGCGCCCAGTTGCGCGGTCACCAAGGCGCGCTCTCCAGCATGCTGCGACTGGACCGGGCTGAAGAGCAAAGCCTGATGCGTGAGGCGGCGAAACAGCTCGAGCGCATCGGCATGGGCGGCTCCATGCATGAGCTGGCTGGCAACCTGGCGATGGGACCCCAGCGCCTGCTGGAAATCGCCCGGGCCCTGTGCAGCGACCCGGCCTTGTTGCTGCTTGATGAGCCCGCCGCCGGCTTGCGCCACAAGGAAAAACTGGCCCTCGCCGGAGTGCTGCGCCAACTGCGCAGCGAAGGCATGAGCATCCTGCTGGTGGAGCACGACATGGACCTGGTCATGGACGTCTGCGATCACCTGGTCGTGATGGAGTTCGGCACGCTGTTGACCCAGGGCACGCCGGAAGAAATCCAGCAAAGCCCTGCCGTACGCGCCGCCTACCTTGGCACCGAACATTGAGGACTTTTGAGATGACAACGCCTATTCTTCGTGTTCAAAACCTTCGCGCCGGTTATGGCCGTGCCGAAGTGCTGCACGGTATTGACCTCACTGCGTCGGCCGGCAGCGTGATAACGGTGATCGGCCCTAACGGGGCGGGTAAATCCACCTTGCTCAACGCCTTGATGGGCGTACTGCCCGCCCAGGGTGAGATTGAATTCCAGGGGCAATCCATCAGCGCGCTGTCGCTGGAGGAACGCGTGATGCTGGGCATTGCCCTGGTGCCTGAAAAACGCGAACTGTTTGGCACCATGCCCGTGGAAGACAACCTGGTGCTGGGGGCGTTTCGCCAGGTGCGGCTGCGCAACAAAAAATGGCGCGACCAGATGGACGTGGTGTACGAGATTTTTCCCCGCCTGAAAGAACGCCGCACCCAGTTGGCGGGCACGCTCTCCGGTGGCGAACGACAGATGCTGGCCGTGGGCCGGGCGCTGATGTCCCGCCCGACCTTGCTGATGCTTGACGAGCCCAGCCTCGGTCTGGCACCCTTGGTCGTGAAGGAAATCTTCCGCACGATTGATGCCCTGCGAAAAACCGGTGTGACCACCCTGCTGGTGGAGCAAAACGCCCGTGCCGCGCTGGAGACCGCTGATTACGGCTATGTGCTGGAAATGGGCGAGATTGCCCTGCATGGCCCGGCCAAAGACCTGGCCACCGACTCGCGCGTGATCGACACCTACCTGGGTGCGGCCCGCAAGAAAGTCGATGCGACGAGCATCAGCAACCCCTGAGACCTTTGACCATGAACTTCCAGCCCGCTTTGGACGACATCCACTTCATTCTTCACGACGTGCTCCAGGCGCCTGCCCAGCTGCAGGCCGTGCCCGCCTTTGCCGACACCGATGCCGATCTGATGCGGCAAGTGGTGGACGAAGCGGGCAAGTTCGTTGCCCAGGAAGTCGCGCCGCTGCAAGAGGTTGGCGACTCGGTGGGCTGCAAGTTTGTGAACGGCAAGGTCACCACACCACCCGGCTTCAAGGCTGCCTACACCGCCTTCTGGCAGAGTGGCTGGCCGGCGCTGGCCTGTGCGCCGGAAGATGGTGGCCAGGGCCTGCCTACGGTGCTGGAAGCCGTGCTTTACGAGATGCTCAGTGCCGCCAACCACGGCTGGACCATGGCACCGGGCCTGTTGCATGGCGCTTATGAATGCATCAAACACCACGGCAGCGAAGCACTCAAAACCGCCTATCTTGAAAAAGTAACCACAGGCGAATGGCTCGCCACCATGTGCCTGACCGAACCCCATGCCGGCAGCGACCTGGGGCTGGTGCGCACCAAGGCACTGCCGCAGGAGGGCGAAAGCTACCGCCTCAGCGGCACCAAAATCTTTATTTCAGGCGGTGAACATGACCTGACGGACAACATTGTTCATCTGGTGCTGGCGCGTTTGCCGGATGCACCGGCGGGCCCCAAAGGTCTCTCCCTGTTCCTTGCACCCAAGTTGTTGCCCGACGGCACAGTCAATACAGTTCATTGCGACCGCATCGAAGAAAAAATGGGCCTGCACGGCAGTCCCACCTGCGTCATGCGCTTTGAGGACGCCACCGGCTGGCTGATTGGTGAGCCCAATCGCGGGCTCAATGCCATGTTTGTCATGATGAACGCGGCTCGCCTGCATGTGGGTCTGCAAGGCATCGGCCTGCTGGAGGCGGCCTGGCAAAAGGCCGACGCCTATGCCAAAGAACGTCGGCAAATGCGCGCGCCCAAACCGCAAATGAGCAACACGCCCGACCCGATTGCCGAGCACCCGGCCATGCGCCGCATCCTGTCCACGCAGCGCGCCTGGATTGACGGCGGCCGTGTGCTGGCCTACCAAACCGCGATTGAACTTGACCTCGCAAAGCGGCACCCCGACGCAACGCGGCGTCATACGGCGCAACAATGGTGCAGTTACGTGACTCCGGTGCTCAAAGCGGCCTGGACGGCTCAGGCCTTCAGCGGAAGCAGCGAGTGCCTGCAGGTGTTTGGTGGGCACGGCTACGTACGTGAATGGGGCATTGAGCAAATCGTGCGGGACGCGCGCGTGACCATGATTTATGAAGGCACCAACGAAATTCAGGCGATTGACCTGCTCATTCGCAAAGTGCTTCCGGATGGCGGAGCCGGACTGCTCGCCTTGCTGCAGGGGCTCGTCGCCAGACTGCCCTCAGGTGGTGCCAACCAGGCCCAGACGATGCAGATGCTTGAAGACACATGTCAGCTCACCACGGATTTGGTCAACGCCGGCAAGTCAGACATGGCGCTTCCCTACTGGGTGGCAGATGACTACCTGCGCGTTGTCGCATTGGCGCTGCTGGCCTGGGCCTGGCAACAAATTGAGGCGGCGGCGCGTCAGTCAACGTCCTGCGACAACACACCGCGCTGGACCGAACCGGCGCTTGCGCTGAACCACTGGGTCCTGCCTGAATTTGGCATGCGATTGGGCATGGTCAAGGCCCGCCTGGCGGCGTGACTCCCGCGAACTTGGGTATGCTCGCTGCCTTTCAAGCCTGATTGCAATGAGCCCTAAGTCCACCCCCCCCTTCGTTGACCACGTTGATACCACCTACCTCGAAGGGCTGGTGGGCTACAACGCGCGGCGTGCGGCACTGGTGGTCATTGAGGTGTTCATGGAGCGAATGGCGATCTATGACCTGAGGGTGGTTGACTTTTCAGTGCTCTCGCTCGTGACACACAACCCCGGTATCACTTCGCGCCAGTTGTGCGCCACGCTCGGCATCCTGGCACCCAATCTGGTTGGCATGGTCAGTGCCATGGAAAAAAGAGGATTGATCACGCGACGGCCGCATCCCCACGACGGACGGGCGATGGGCTTGCACCTGACATCCGATGGACAAACGCTCATGGCAACGGCTGAGAAAACAGCCATGGAACTGGAAGTCGACACCACGGCCCACTTGACCGTGAGCGAGCGAAAAACACTGATGAAATTGCTGAAAAAAGTCTACAAATAGCAAGGTGAGAGATTCCGTTTGCGAAAAATACCCCTTATTTCTTATGTATTGCGTGCTTTGCCAGCTATGAAACTTGTAGCAAAGAGACAAACTGAGATATAGTTTCGGGCAACGCCGGAAAACGTCGGATGTCGAGAGTCTTCAGACCTCCTGACACCCCCGCAAAGTCAAAACGCCCCGGCCATCAATCAACGCTTTGAGGAGAGCCTTTCAATGAGTTCCAAAGAAAATGCCGCCATCGGTCAACTGCTGGGTCTGCTTGAGTCCCGTTACGCCATTCGGGTGCTGTGGGCGCTGAAAGACGGCCATCCACAGACCTTCCGGCTGTTGCAAGACAGCGTTGGCGGCATTACACCGAACACGCTGAACACCCGTATCAAAGAGTTGCGCAAGGCTGAATTGCTCAGTCATGGCACTGACGGTTATGTCGTCACGCCCATGGGCGCTGACCTCCTCAAGCGTTTGGCAGACCTTCCCGCTTTTGCCGCCAAATGGACGGCCAGCCAGACCAAAAAGACACCGGAGTAAGCTTTCCGGGCGAAGTTAAAGAAGACAGGTACGGCCTGTCTTTTTTTATGCCGGTAAAAAGTCAGGTATGCGGCCCGCCCAAAGTTCCCAAACAGGGAGTGCACAGGGGTGCTGGCATAATTTCGGGTTTTCTGGGTGCAGCCCTTGTTCAACAGGCGCATTCAGCTACTTATTCAATAGCAAAAAGGACACAACCATGACCACCACAGCAACCGGCCTGCAATACGAAGACACCGTGATTGGCACAGGCACTGAAGCCACCAAGGGAAAAAGCGTTACCGTGCATTACACTGGCTGGCTGTACAACGATGGTGTTCAGGGTGCCAAGTTTGACTCCAGCAAAGACCGTGGCGATCCCTTTGTCTTTTCGCTCGGTGCCGGCATGGTGATCCGTGGATGGGACGAAGGCGTGGCTGGCATGTTGATTGGTGGCGCGCGCACGCTCATCATTCCGGCAGCGCTCGGCTATGGTGCCCGCGGCGCTGGCGGCGTGATTCCACCCAACGCCACGTTGAAGTTTGACGTCGAATTGCTCGCCGTCTCCAACTGATCTTTCGGCATTCGACTCGTTCCCCCTGACGCCCGGCATCACGTCCGGGCGCTTCTATTGCGCTCTTGAAATGCCGACGTACGCCCCCAACTCAGGGCCTAGTACTTGTAATTTGGCTTAAAAGCATGTCTGAATCCAACCAAAACCAAACTACCCCAACGCCTACCGGCTACCAAAGCACCGAAGAAATGGTCGCAGCTCAATCCGCCCAGGAGTTTGACGCGTTAACGCGTGCGCAAGCTGATCTGGCTGAATTGCAAGCCAAGAGTGCCGATTTGGCCGACCAGTTTCTTCGCGCCAAAGCCGAGGCCGACAACGCCCGTCGTCGTGCCGAGGAAGAAATCTCCAAGGCCCGCAAGTTTGCTGTCGAGAGCTTTGCCGAAAGTCTGTTGCCCGTGGCAGACAGCCTGGAAGCTGGCCTGGTCATCAAGGACGCCACCAACGAACAAATTCGCGAAGGTGCGCAAGCCACATTGCGTCAATTGCTCGCAGCGCTTGAACGCAACAAGGTCATGGCCATCAACCCGGCCGCTGGCACCAAGTTTGACCCGCATCAGCACCAGGCCATCAGCGTGGTGCCTTCCGAACACGAGGCCAATACCGTGGTCACCGTGTTGCAAAAGGGTTACTCGATTGCAGACCGCACGTTGCGCCCGGCACTCGTCACGGTCGCTGCACCGAAATAAACATGGCGTGACTTGAAACTTTTCAAGTTATCCACAACTTTAAAACCATCTAAATCGAAATACTGGAGTAAATTATGGGAAGAATTATCGGCATTGACCTGGGCACCACTAACAGCTGCGTAGCCATCATGGAGGGCAACACCCCCAAGGTTATCGAGAACTCTGAAGGTGCGCGCACCACGCCGTCCATCATTGCGTACCAGGACGGTGGTGAAGTGCTGGTTGGTGCATCGGCAAAGCGCCAGGCCGTGACCAACCCCAGGAACACCCTGTACGCCGTCAAGCGTCTGATCGGCCGCAAGTTTGCCGAAAAAGAAGTCCAAAAAGACATCGACCTGATGCCCTACAAAATTGCCGCTGCCGACAATGGCGATGCTTGGGTCGAAGTGCGCGGCAACCGCATGGCACCTCAGCAGGTCAGCGCTGACGTGTTGCGCAAGATGAAGAAAACCGCCGAAGACTACCTTGGCGAAGAAGTGACCGAGGCCGTCATCACGGTGCCCGCCTACTTCAATGACGCACAGCGCCAGGCGACCAAAGACGCGGGCCGCATTGCAGGCCTGGACGTCAAGCGCATTATCAACGAGCCAACTGCCGCCGCACTGGCTTTCGGCCTGGACAAGAACGAAAAGGGCGACCGCAAGATTGCCGTGTATGACTTGGGTGGCGGCACGTTTGACGTGTCCATCATCGAAATCGCTGACGTCGATGGCGAGAAACAGTTTGAAGTGTTGTCGACCAATGGTGACACATTCCTGGGTGGTGAAGACTTTGATCAGCGCATCATCGACTTCATCATTGCCGAGTTCAAGAAAGACCAAGGCGTTGACCTCGGTAAAGACGTGCTCGCATTGCAGCGCCTGAAAGAAGCTGCTGAAAAGGCAAAGATCGAACTCTCCAGCAGCTCGCAAACCGACATCAACCTGCCCTACGTGACCGCGGATGCGTCAGGCCCCAAGCACTTGAGCGTCAAGCTCACGCGCGCCAAGCTGGAATCGTTGGTTGAAGAGCTGATTGAGCGCACCATCGCGCCTTGCCGTACTGCACTCAAAGATGCTGGCGTCAACGCATCCGATATCCATGACGTGATTTTGGTCGGCGGCATGACCCGCATGCCCAAGGTGCAGGAAAAGGTCAAGGAATTGTTTGGCAAAGAGCCACGCAAGGACGTGAACCCTGACGAAGCCGTTGCCGTTGGCGCCGCCATTCAAGGCCAGGTGTTGTCCGGTGACCGCAAAGACGTGTTGCTGCTGGACGTGACGCCTTTGAGCCTGGGTATTGAAACCATGGGCGGTGTCATGACCAAGATGATCACCAAGAACACCACGATTCCAACCAAGTTTGCACAGACCTTCTCGACGGCTGAAGACAACCAGCCTGCGGTGACTATCAAGGTGTTCCAGGGTGAACGCGAAATCGCAGTGGGCAACAAGATGCTGGGCGAATTCAACCTGGAAGGTATTCCACCCGCATCGCGCGGTACGCCTCAGATTGAAGTGTCTTTTGACATCGACGCCAATGGCATTCTTCATGTGGGCGCCAAAGACAAGGGCACGGGCAAGGAAAGCAAGATCACCATCAAGGCCAACTCCGGCCTGAGCGAAGCTGAAATCCAGCAGATGGTGAAAGACGCTGAACTCAACGCCGCGGACGACAAGAAAAAACTTGAACTCGTTCAGGCCAAAAACCAGGCCGACGCCAGTATGCACAGCGTGAAGAAGAGCCTGACCGAATACGGTGACAAGCTTGACGCTGGCGAGAAGGAAAAGATTGAAGAAGCGATCAAGCACCTTGAAGACGCCATCAAAGGCGACGACAAGGGACACATTGAAGAGAAGAGCACCGCTTTGATGACCGTGAGCCAGAAGCTGGGCGAGAAGATGTACGCCGACCAGCAAGCCAAGGAAGCTGCTGCTTCCGGCGCTGGCGAACCAGCCGGTGCTGCTGACGCCGGTGGTGCATCGGCCCATGCGGCTGACGACAACATCGTCGACGCGGAAGTGAAAGAAGTCAAAAAGGGCTAAGCGCTTGCGCTGAACTCTGTTCTGAACACTGTTTTCAGGCGCCGCGTTGAACACGAGAAATGTTCAACGCGGCGTTTGTGTTGAAACCGGGCACTGAAAGACCATGGCAAAAAGAGATTACTACGAAGTTTTGGGTGTTCCCAAAAATGCCTCGGACGAAGAGATCAAAAAGGCCTATCGCAAACATGCGATGAAGCATCACCCTGACCGCAATCAGGGCGATGCCTCCAAGGCGGCTGAAGAAAAATTCAAGGAGTCCAAGGAAGCCTACGAAATGCTGTCGGACCCGCAAAAGCGTGCGGCCTACGATCAGCATGGCTTTGCAGGGGTGGACCCCAATATGCGGGGCGGTCCCGGCGGTGAGGGTTATGGCGGTTTTGCCGAAGCCTTTGGCGATATTTTTGGCGACATGTTTGGTCAGCAACGCGGTCGTCCTGGTGGCGGTGGACGCCAGGTTTTCCGTGGCGGTGACTTGAGTTACGCGATGGAAGTGACACTGGAAGAAGCGGCCAACGGCAAAGATGCCCAGATCCGCATCCCCAGCTGGGACTCGTGCGAGGTCTGCAAAGGCAGCGGCGCCAAACCGGGCACCCAGGTCAAGGCCTGTGGCACTTGCACCGGCACCGGCTCGGTGCAGATGCGCCAGGGCTTTTTCAGCGTTCAGCAAACTTGCCCCACGTGCCGTGGCACCGGCAAGGTCATTCCTGAACCCTGCATAGCGTGCAGCGGCCAAGGCAAGATCAAGAAACAGAAAACACTGGAAGTCAAGATTCCTGGTGGCATTGACGGTGGCATGCGCATTCGCAGTGCGGGCAATGGCGAGCCGGGGACCAACGGGGGGCCGGCGGGCGATCTGTACATTGAAATTCGCCTCAAGAAACACGACATCTTTGAGCGCGACGGTGATGACATTCATTGCTCGGTGCCCATCAGCATCATCACCGCATCACTGGGTGGCGAGATTGACGTGCCCACGCTGGCGGGCAAGGCGGCCATTGACATCCCCGAGGGTACGCAAACCGGCAAGCAGTTTCGTTTGCGTGGCAAGGGCATCAAAGGCGTTCGCTCCAGTTACCCGGGAGATCTGTATTGCCACATCACGATCGAGACACCGATCAAACTCAGCGAACACCAGCGCAAGCTGCTGCGCGAGCTTGACGAATCACTGAAAAAAGGCGGCGCCAAACACTCACCCACGGGTGACAGCTGGACCAATCGCCTGAAAAGCTTTTTCAGTTGATGTAAATCAAGCTGCATCAGCCCCAGTGATGCCCAATGAAAGCCGCGAAGGATGCCCATGCCTTCGCGGTTTTTTTTCGCTCCCCCAAGGCGAAAGCATCAATGCGCAGGAGGTTTCGGCATGAGTGTGAACATCACTTTTCTGGGTGGCGCGGGCACCGTCACCGGGTCCAAGTATCTGGTGCGGCATGGTGACGAGTGTCTATTGGTGGACTGCGGCCTGTTCCAGGGCTACAAGTTGCTGCGCTTGCGCAACCGCACGCCCTTGCCGATAGCGCCCCACCAGATCAAAGTGATTCTTCTGACCCATGCCCATCTGGACCACAGCGGCTACCTGCCGCTGCTGGCCAAAGAAGGATTCTCAGGCAAGGTCTACGCCACCAGCGGCACGCGGGACCTGTGTCGTATCCTGCTGCCAGACAGCGGCCACATTCAGGAGGAGGATGCCGATTTTGCCAACCGCCATAGCTTTTCCAAACATGCCCCCGCCCTGCCCTTGTACACACGCCAGGATGCGCTGGACTGCCGGCCCTTGATCAAGACGGTGGATTTTGGCAAGACCTTCGCCCCCCTGCCCGGCTGGAAGGCGACCTTTTCCCCCGCCGGGCACATTTTGGGTGCGGCCAGTGTGCTGCTGGAGGTGGCTGGCCGGCGCATTCTGTTCTCGGGTGACCTGGGTCGGCCTGACGACCTCATCATGCATCCCCCGAACGACGCACCCTCAGCCGATACCGTGCTGATCGAATCAACCTACGGCGACCGCGCGCACCCCAAGAAAGACGTCCTTGCCGAACTGGCGCCAGCGCTGCAAAAGCTGGCCAAACGCGGTGGTGTGGCGGTCGTGCCTGTGTTTGCCGTCGGGCGGGCTCAGGCCTTGTTACACGCCATTCACCTGCTCAAAATGCGGGGGGATCTGCCCAAGTCGCTCCCCGTGTTCCTGGACAGCCCCATGGCGGTGCACACCACCCACCTGTTTGAGCACCACTTAGGCGAATACCGTCTCACCAACAAAGACGCCCACGCCCTCACCCACTCCGCAACCATGGTCAACAGCACCGATGAATCTCGCGCACTGGCCAGCCGACATGGCCCGATGGTGATTCTGTCGGCCAGCGGCATGGCCACGGGTGGGCGCGTGTTGCACCACTTGGCGCAATACGCGGGCAACCACCGCAACATGATCATCCTGACGGGTTTTCAGGCCCCCGGCACACGCGGCGCCACGCTGGCCAGCGGTGCCAAGTCCGTGCGCATTCATGGACGGGATGTGGCGGTCAGCGCCGAGGTGGTGCAACTCCAGTCCGCTTCCGCCCATGCAGACGCCAACCAGCTACTGGCCTGGCTGCGAACCATGCCGCAGGCGCCCGATCAGGTCTATGTCGTTCATGGCGAACTGGGCGCCTCTGACGAGTTGCGCAAACGCATCAAGCATGAATTGGGCTGGCGTGCCTTGGTGCCGGAACACAGCTCAACTTGGCCGACCTGAATCGCCATGAAAAAACTCTTCCGAAAATACTTCGCGTTCGCGGCGGGCACTACGCCGCTGGTCATCAGCTTCATCGGCGTCCTGCTGATGTCGTTGCTGATGCTGGCGGTCGTGCCGATCAACGGCGAGTTGCTTGACATCCGGTTGCACTACAGCCTGGCCGATGTCCAGGCCGCGATGGCGCAATACGGTCCCCGGGGCCGCATGGCCTACGCACTGGGCAGCGCCACGGTGGACACCATGATTCCGGTTTTCTAAGTCACCTTGTTTGCCGGCCTGATTTACCGCTTTCGCCCCAACGAGCGGCTGTGGGCCATGGCGTTCTTCCCCGTTGTTGCCGGCGCCTGCGATCTTTGCGAGAACGTGCAACTCATCACAATGCTGTTGCAGTACCCCGACATCTCGGCCGGACAAGTGGCCGGCGCATCATTTTTCACCACCGCCAAGCACCTGCTGAGTGCGGTTTATGCACTGACTGCCTTGGTGTTTTTGCTCATGTTCTTCGTACGACGACTCAGGCTCAAATAGGGCGTCATCAGAAAGGAGCACTCGATGAGTGTTACGCGAATCAATAAGTTCGAAGCCAAAGAAGGTATGGCTACCGGCCTCCACAAGTTCCTGAGGTCGATTGTTCCCCTCATTGAACAGTCACAAGGTTGTATGTCGTGTCAGGTTCTTCAAAATCAGGAAAGCCCCCCGTGTCAATATGACCTGAGACACCTACCCTCGACTAATTAGAGTAGAAAAGTAAGATTCGATCATGTCAAAAGAAACAAAGGACCAGATGGCCACAAATGCCGTTCCTGCGATGGGTGACGCGTTGGAAGGAGCCCGTAGGGCGACTGCAAACGCGTCACCCATCGCAGGAGAAACATCAGCGTTCATCGGTTTCTTAGATTCTTTGGACATGATCGAATCCTACCTTTCTACTCTCTAATTACTCAGGGGTAGGTGTCTCAGGTCATATTGGCACGGGGGGAAGGCGGCCGTCGCAATGGCCAACAAGAATGCTCGAATTCTGTGGGCAATGATGACCAAGGGATGTCGCTTTGATGCCCGGCATGTGAGCGTCAAGCCTGCAGGATTGGCACCTGCGATAGCATAGTTGATTCGACAACAAGTTAATTTCTGCAAGACGTGAAATTGAAGATGCAGTAACAGGTCAGACCGGAGACAGGGGAACTCGATAGTATGGTTGGGTATGCATTGGCATTGACCCGTGCAACAAATGGAGTCCCGTCAAGCGGTTGGTATCTGGGGTCGCACCAAGAGTGCAAAAAACCCGTCTGTAAATGTGCAGTCTGTACCTCGTTTCCTCGTCGCTTCAAGTCACGCTAATGCGGAAAGCCGTAATCAAGGAAAAATAAATCCAAACTGTGCTTGACTTCGTGAGGAGTCCCTGTAACTACACTAGCGATCATTCAGCGCAGCTTCCAGCGCCTGCGTGTTCATCGCCGAGCGTCCTTTGAGTCCCTTTTTTCGGGCTTCGGCGTAAAGCTGGGCGTAAGTCCGCCCGCCTGCGCCGCTGTGGGAACGCAGGCCACCGCGTCTGGAAGGCGACAGGTCATTGATGGATGTGGGGCTGGCTTGTTTGGCCTCCCCTTCTTGGGCCCGGATTTTGTTTACGGTCCGGGCCGCGATTTCCTCGGCTCTTTCTTCGCTGGAACCCTTCTTCAGAATTCCTTGCTTGATGTGCTCGTACTGGCGCTCGCGTTTCGCGCTCCAGGTTTTCTGTGGCATGTCCTTTCTCTCCCCATTCAAGCCGGACCGCGGCTGGGGGCGCTGGGGGTGGAACCTCCGCCAGCCGCGCCGCTTGCCGCCGAGATACCGGACCGGTCAGGCGCCGCCGGCTCGGAAATATCCTGCAAGACCGAAGCCACCTTTTTGTCATCGGTCTTCACGGCAATATCGCCGAGCGACAACATGCCCACCAAGTGCTTTTCCCGGTCAACAACCGGCAAGCGCCGGATTTGCGCATCACCCATTTGCGCCATCACCTCGCTCACCGCCTGATCCTCGAAACACCATTGAACTTCTTTGCTCATGATGTCCGACAGGGGCGTGTCCTCACAGTCGAGGCCTTGCGCAACGCCCCGCAGGGTGATGTCCCGGTCAGTCACCATACCGACCAGCTTTTCCCCGTCACACACCGGGATCACCCCGACGTTGAGTTCGTCCATAGCCTGTGCGGCACGCACCACCGAATCTGAGGGAGACAAGACCCGCACGCCACGAGTCATGATGTCGGACACTGTTGTCATAAGAGGCTCCTTAATTGAAGCGGCACCATCGGTGCCTGCATCCAGTCTAGCGGCCCTCTCAAGAACAACAGTAGGACAACTTCCAGGCTGCGCGTAGGAGGCCGATCCGCCCGCCATGAAAATTGCTCTGATCAGCGGTTTTGCGAGTGTGCGGCGATTCAACGCGGCGTTCTTGCAGCACTATGGGCTCAACCCGACCCAGTTGCGACGCGAGGGCGCAGGACAGGCCAAGCAGTACATTGCCATGCGGGCCCTGCGCTGGCCTGATGCGTTTCCAGCCGGTGATGTAGCCCTGCACAAGGCGCTGGGTGTGCAGGGCTACATCACCGGCCAGGGGGCCTCCGCAGCATGGAAACCCTGGCGCAGCTACGCGGTGATCCGGGCCTGGGCTTCGCTGCCAGAGGCGGCGAAAGCAGTGAAGACCGTGAAGAAACCTGCGACCGCCAAAAATTGCTACACAAACAATAGCACCCTACATAATCCCGACAAAGGGCTACAGTCATTTTTTACCGAAGAAACGGCCACGGGGCGTTGTCCTACATCAAAAACAATCCCGTCTGACAGACACGGTACGCCGCCGCGGTAAATTTAGATCTTTGGAAGGTGAACATCATGCGTAGCGTCAACACCACCCTGGTCCCTCGCGAAGTCCGTATTCCCGTCGGTGACACTTGGCTCTACGGCGACTTGGTGTTGCCCCCTGTGTTCCATGGCTTGGTGCTGTTCGCGCACGGCAGCGGCAGCGGGCGCCACAGCGCCCGCAACCGACAGGTCGCCCAACACCTGCAGCACGCCGGCATCGCCACTCTGCTGTTTGATCTGCTGACCGCGCAGGAAGAGCAGATCGACCTGCATACGCGTGAACACCGCTTCAACATCCCCTTGCTGACCCGGCGGATGCAGGACGCCACCGCGTGGGCCGCTGCCCAACCCGAGTTGCAGCATGCCGCCATCGGGTATTTCGGCGCCAGCACTGGCAGCGCGGCCGCACTCATCGCCGCCGCCCGGCTGGGCGACCAAATCGCTGCCGTGGTCTCCCGCGGGGGCCGGCCGGACTTGGCCGGGCCGGTGGCGCTGGCCGCTGTGACAGCACCCACGCTGCTCATCGTCGGCGGTGCCGACTACGAGGTGATCGAACTCAACGAGCAAGCCCACGAGCACCTGCGCTGCGAAAAGAGCCTGGTCATAGTGCCCGGTGCCACGCACCTGTTCGAAGAAGCGGGCGCGCTGGAGCAGGTCGCGCAACTGGCCTCCTCCTGGTTCACCGCCCACCTGACTTCTTTGCAGTACACAACATGACTGCCGTGAATTTTCCCTTTCGCGACCGCAGGCACGCTGGTCGGGTGCTGGCCGGCAAGCTGGAGCAGTACCGCGGCCGGGCCGGCTTGCTGGTGCTGGCCCTGCCGCGCGGCGGCGTTGCCGTGGGGTTCGAGGTGGCCCGCGAGTTGCAGGCGCCGTTAGACATCTTTGTGGTGCGCAAGCTCGGTATACCCGGCCACGAGGAGTACGCCATGGGTGCCATCGCCAGCGGCGGCGTGAGGGTCATGAATCCAATGCCGGGCCTCACCATCAGGCCCGAGGCAATTGCGGCAGTGGTCGAGCGCGAACAGGCCGAACTGGTGCGGCGCGAGCACTTCTACCGCAAGCAGCGTCCGGCAGTTCCCATTCGGGGCCGCACGGTTATTGTGGTCGATGACGGGCTGGCCACGGGCTCGACCATGCAGGCTGCGGTGTTGGCGATTCGCCAGCAGCATCCCCTGCATATAACCGTGGCGGTGCCGGTAGGCGCGCTAGACACCTGCGCCGCCCTGCGCCAGCAGGCCGATGACGTGATTTGCGCCGAGACGCCCGAGCCGTTTCGCGCCGTCGGGCTGTGGTACCTGGAATTTCCGCAATCCACGGACGACGAGGTGTGCGCGCTGCTGAAAGAAGCGCGGCGAGAACACGCCGCGTCCATCCACAACGCCAGCCATCGACTGGAAGAGCGAGATTGATAGGGGAAAAAGGACATTACATGGCCACGCAGAAAATCCAACACGACCCCAGCAACACGACCTTGCTGGAAGGCTTGGCCCCGCACCTGCAGCCATTGGCCGGCGATGCACGGCAATATGACGGCCTGCTGAACCTGATCGGCCCGGCGCGCTTTGCCTTGCTGGGCGAAGCGTCGCACGGCACCCATGAGTTCTACCGCGAGCGGGCAGAGATCACCAAGCGACTGATCACCGAAAAGGGCTTTACTGCCGTTGCCGTGGAAGCCGACTGGCCCGAAGTCTGGCGCGTTAACCGCTACGTACGCGGTCTGTCAGATGACGCAGACGCCGACGCTGCGCTGTCGGGCTTCCAGCGCTTTCCCGCCTGGATGTGGCGCAACACTGTCGTGCGCGACTTCGTCGAGTGGCTACGCGACTACAACACCGGCCTCAGCCCCCTGCGCCAGGTGGGCTTCTACGGGCTTGACCTGTACAGCCTGTTCAGCTCCATCCAGGCAGTGTTGACCTACCTCGATGATGTGGACCCCGAAGCCGCGCGCCGTGCACGATACCGCTACGCCTGCTTCGACCATGCAGCAGAAGACAGCCAGGCCTACGGCTACGCCGCCAGCTTCGGTCTCAAACCGAGTTGCGAGGACGAGGTGGTGCAGCAACTACGCGAAATGAACCGCCGTGCTGGCGAGGTGCTACTGACGCCCGGGCTGGAGCGTGATGAAGCCTTCTACGCGCAGCAGAACGCGCGTCTGGTGCGCAACGCAGAGGAGTACTACCGCACCATGTTTCACCGGCGTGTGTCATCCTGGAATCTGCGCGATAGCCACATGGCGGAGACGCTGTATGCGCTGGACCGCCACTTGGCAACAGGCGGCGCGCCGCCGCGCATTGCCCTGTGGGCGCACAACTCGCACTTGGGCGATGCCTCGGCCACCGAAATGGGCGAGCGGGGTGAATGGAATGTGGGTCAGCTCGTGCGCGACCGCTACGCGGACGATGCGGTGCTGGTGGGCTTCAGCACTCACCGCGGCTGGGTCACGGCTGCATCAAACTGGCACGAGCCGCCCCAGCGCAACCGGGTGCGTGACGGTTTGCCCGGTAGTTGGGAGGACGTGTTCCATCATGCCGGCACTGCCCGCTTCCTGCTGCCCCTGCGCGACGACGCTGCGCTGCGCTCGCTCGTCACATCACAGCGGCTGCAGCGTGCCATCGGTGTGATCTACCGCCCCGACACGGAACGCCAGAGCCACTATTTCTACACCCGTCTGGCCCAGCAGTTCGATGCAGTGATACACATCGACGAAACCAGCGCACTGGAGCCGCTGGACATGGGTCAGGTGTGGATCGACGGCGAGGTGCCAGAGACGTTTCCGTCAGGCATTTAGCCATTAAGGAAGTACGATGAAAACGAGCGTTATTGAAGTACACGACATGCTGTCGGTATTGACCGTGGACGAAGTGGAGGAGCGGATTGGCGGGGTACCGGGGGTTGAAAGCGCAACGGTGAACTACGCTGCCGGAAACGCCACAGTGCGCTACGACGAAACCCGACTCGAAGTCGCCGATATCAAGGTGATGGTGCACCAACGCGGGCCTCAACCCGCAGGCGAATCCCTACCCATCCATGTGAGCGAACACGAGTCCGCACGCGAGCCTGCTGTAGTGCCGACGCCGAAAATTGCGCCGGCCTCTGCTTCCAAGCCCGAAGCCGCCATGCCAAAAACTTCCACTGTCGCGTCCGCCGTCGTGCCCGCGACGACTGTTCCCGGAGGAAACGGACAACGGGACAAAACGGCACCGATCGCGCAGCCTTCAACGCCGGAACCCGCGGCCCCGAAAGCTGCCCCCGCCGCCATGGCCCCACCGATTGTTCGTGCAGGGGACGGGCAACAGGACAAAGCAACGCCGAGCGCGCCGCCATCAGCAACGGTAGCTGCTGCGCCAAAAGCCGCTCCCGACGCGAAATCTTCAACGCCCACAGACGCTGAGCCAAAACCTGACTCCTGGAAAGTACATGCGCTCTCGCTGACGGTGACTCTGAGTGTGGCATATACCTTATGCGCCATTTTCGACGTTCTGTTTCCGCCCTTCGGGCTGCTTGCTGCACTTGCGCCGGCCAGTCCGTTGCCAATCTCCGGTAGTCCCCTCGCTTACCTGACGGGATTCGCGCTGTTCACCGTCGCTGGTTTTGTGTTTGGCGCACTCCATGGAATCGCATGGGAATTCTGGAGCAAGAGACTGCGGTGACAATGACGTCATGGATCCGAATGCCCTGAATAAAGACGACGCCCAATGACGCCCTTTGAGGAAGTGCGATGAAAACGAGCGTCATTGAAGTGCGCGACATGCTGTCGGTATTGACCGTGGATGAAGTAGAAAAGCGGATTGGCAATGTGCCGGGGGTTGCAAGCGCTACGGTGAATTACGCTGCAAGAAACGCCACGGTGCGCTACGACGAAACCCGACTCAACGTTGCCGATATCAAGGTGATCGTGCACCAACGCGGGCTTCAGTCCGCAGACGAACCCCTACCCAAGCACGTGAGCGAACACAAGCCCGCACAAAAGCAGGCTGTAGCACCAACGCCGGGAGCAGCTCCGGCCTCCGCTTCAACGCCCGTAGTACCCGCCGTGCCTGCGCCGGTCGCTCCCGCACTCGACGACCACACGGGCCACTCAGCGTCGGACGCGCCGCCTCCACCCCATCCACCCGCCATGGCGAAGGCAGGCAGCCTTGATGATCCTTCCGTCAAGGATGCTGACGAAGTGGCAAGGGCTCTCGGCGCAGACCTCGAAAATGGCCTCACATCGCAGGAAGCGTCGCGTCGACTGTCGGAAAACGGCCCCAACGAACTCCACTCCGCGCCGCGGCGGCCCGCATGGCGCCGCTTCCTGTTGCATTTTCACGATCCCCTGGTCTACCTGTTGCTGGCCGCAGTCGCCGTTGCACTCGTCGCATGGGTGATCGAGGGCAGGGTTGGCTGGCCGGTGGATGCGATCGTCATCGCGACGGTCGTCCTGCTCAACGCGGTTCTGGGTTATGTGCAGGAAGCCAAGGCCCAGGACGCCGTGGCCGCACTGGCCCGGATGACGGCGGCGACCTCCGCTGTCCTGCGTGACGGCCAGGTGCTGCGGGTGCCCAGCGCCGAGCTGGTGCGTGGGGACCTGCTCGTGCTCGGCGAAGGTGACGCCGTCGGGGCGGATGCGCGCCTGGTTCAGGCCACGTCACTGCGCGTGCAGGAGGCCTCGCTGACCGGCGAAAGCGAAGCCGTGCTCAAGGATTCCGCCACGCTGCCCAACTCGGCGGCGCTCGGTGACCGGCTCGATATGGTCTTCAAGGGCACGGCCGTCGCGCAGGGAACCGGTCGCGCCGTGGTGACGGCTACCGGGATGGACACCGAGATGGGCTCGATTGCCGAAATGCTTGAAGCGACCGCGGAAGAGCCAACACCGCTGGAGAAAGAAATCGGACACATCGGGCGCATGCTGGGCATCGCCGTCGTCATCATTGCCGTGGTGGTGGTGGGGACCATCCTGCTGATCTCAGACATCCGCAGCGCCGCCGATGTCATTCACGTCTTGCTGCTCGGCGTGTCTCTGGCGGTGGCGGCCGTGCCCGAGGGGCTGCCGGCGATCCTTTCGGTGGTGCTCGCCCTTGGGGTGCAGCGGATGGCGAAGCACAACGCGATCGTCAAGAAACTTTCGTCGGCGGAAACCCTGGGCTCCGCCTCGGTCATCGCCTCGGACAAGACCGGAACCCTCACCCGCGCGGAAATGACCATCGTGCAGGTGATGACTGCCTCGGGCAGCACCCACGTGACCGGGGTGGGATACGCGCCCGAGGGGCAGGTGGAACAGGAAGGCATCGAGCTGGCGACCGGACCGTTGCGTGATGAGACCATCGTGGTGCTCAGCGGCGGCAGCCTGGCCGGCGACGCCGACCTGCGTCAGGGGGCGGGGGGCGAGTGGGAGATCCACGGCGACCCCACCGAAGCGGCGTTCCTGGTGGCTGAGCGCAAGCTGGGCATCACCGAGCGGCGCGAGCGGCGTTTTGAGCGCATCGGCGAAATCCCGTTCACGTCCGAGCGCAAGATGATGTCGACGATTGAACTCGATCATGAACACGGCGACGAGGTTGTAGTGATCACGAAGGGTGCCCCGGACGTTCTGCTCGAACGGTGCACCCGAGCGCGGGTGGGGATGGAGATCGTCGACCTCGATAATGCGCTGCGGGCGCGGCTCTTGGCTGACGTTGACACGCTTTCAGACGCGGCGTTGCGCACTCTCGCCGTGGCCTACCGCCCGCTCAGCGCAAATGAGGACCCGAAAGTCACGGATTCGCTCGAACGCGACCTCGTGTTCGTGGGCACCGTCGGCATCATCGACCCACCACGCGAGGAGGCGGCGCTGGCCATTCGCGAGGCGCGTCGGGCCGGCATCCGCGTGATCATGATCACCGGCGACCACCCGCGCACTGCGGCGCGCATCGCCGCCGACCTTGGGATCGTGCAGGCCGGCGCCACCGCGCTGACGGGAGCGGAGATCGACGCGTTCGACGACGCGGGCTTCGCCGAGGCAATGCGCAAGACGTCCGTTTACGCGCGGGTGTCACCCGCGCACAAGCTGCGAATCGTTGATGCACTGCAGGCCGACGGAAACATCGTCGCGATGACCGGCGACGGCGTCAACGATGCACCCGCGCTGAAGGCGGCCGACATCGGCGTGGCGATGGGTGTGAGTGGCACCGAGGTGACGAAGGAAGCGGCCAAGATGATCCTCGCCGACGACAACTTCGCCACGATCGTCGAGGCTGTGCGCGAAGGGCGCGGCATCGTCGACAACATCCGTAAGTTCCTGCGCTATCTGCTGTCGTCGAACATGGGCGAGGTGCTGACGGTGTTCCTGGGTGTGGTGGGGGCGGGGGTAATCGGGCTAAAGGGCGACGGCAGCGCAGTGGTGCTGCCACTGCTCGCGACACAGATCCTGTGGATCAACCTGATCACCGACTCCGGGCCAGCGCTCGCGATGGGCGTCGACCCGCCCGCCGACGACCTCATGGCTCGCAAGCCGCGACACATGAGCGAGCGCTTGATTGACGCCCGTATGTGGGCGACCGTGATCCAGACTGGTGTCGTGATAGCTCTGGTGACGCTGCTGACGATCGACATCTACCTGCCTGGCGGGCTGATCGAAGGCACATACGATCTCGCTACTGCCCGCACCGCGGGCTTTACGGTGCTCGTGTTCACCAGCATGTTCACCTGCTTCACGGCGCGTTCAGACACTACGAGTGCGTTCAGGCAACTGTTCGTCAACCCGTTGCTATGGGGCGCGGTTGCACTCTCGGTGCTGTTGCAGGTGGCGGTCGTCAACCTCGATTTCCTCAACCTCGCCTTCGGCACGGTGCCGCTGGCGTTCAACCAGTGGCTGCTGTGCGCCGGAATGGCCAGCGTGGTGCTGTGGTTCAGCGAATTGCGCAAGCTGGGGAGTCGGGCATGGAGCCGACGAGAGGACGCCTAAGGCTACGCTGAACAAGTGCCGTCAAAACGCCAGCCGAGGCTGATGACAGTGCGATTTCTTGAAAACGAAGCGTCAATCGCCCTATTTTGTGGCCCCTGGGGCCTGTTGTC
>NZ_JBWMAW010000023.1:0-51727 GCF_056521395.1 Rhodoferax sp. LS1R11 | reverse complement strand
GCGGTACTGCTCGTATCCTGAGCCTTGATCGGCGGCCATCGCCAAGGTTTGTTGTTTCATTGACATGTAACGTTTCACCCTCGGGTGGCGTGGACCTTAATCAGCATTGCCTTAGGCCGATTTCCGCCAGTTCCAGCGCTTTGTAAAGAGTCCGGTTTGCGACCACCAGGACAGCGGGCTCTTCAGCCAGAAACGGCAGCAACGCTCCGCGAGCGGCCCCGCCGGCGCCCAGCATCAATACGCGTTTTCCTTTCAGAGGGCACTTTAAGTTGTGCACCACATCGCGAACCAGGCCCACACCATCAAAGTTCTCGGCAAATACCTTACCGTCTTCAAATCTCATCGCGTTGACCGCACCGGCCAACTTGGCCCGTTCAGAATGGTCAGTCGCGTAGGCGAAAGCATCCAGTTTGAAAGGAGCGGTGATGTTCAGTCCGCGTCCGCCTGCTGCGCGGAATGCATCTACTGTTTGCGCGAACTGCCCCAGAGGTCCTTCGATCTTGGTGTATTCAATGTCCTGCCCTGTGGCCTCGGCAAACATTCCGTGGATCAGGGGTGATTTGCTAAAGCCAATGGGGTTGCCAATGACGGCGTAGTTGTCGGTCATGTTTGTATACGTCAATGCATCCATCTATTTGGAAAAGAGCACGCCGTCGCTTTGCATGGCGGCGATATCAGAGGCTGAGAAGCCCAGGCTTGCCGCAATATCGGCGTTGTGCTGACCAAGATCGGGGGCAACCTGCTTGACAGTGATGTCGCAGTCCGAGAATTTGAAAGGTAGGTTGGGCAGCTTGATTTTTCCCAACACCGGATGGTCTTGCTCCAGCACCATGCCGCGTGCCTGAATCTGCGGATCAGCCAACACTTCATCAATGCGCTGGACTTTGGCGCTGGGCACATCAATGCTGTCCAGTGCGGCCAGCACTTGGGCAACGCTTTGATTCGCAACCCATTGCTTGACCACGGGCAGGATTTCCAGGCGGTTGGCGTTGCGTCCTGCGTTCGTGTGATAGCGCGTGTCCGCGCCAAAACCTGCAGGGCCACCGGTTTGTTCTACCAGTGCGGCAAAGCGCTTCCAGGCATCGTTCACCTGGGCGGCAATCACCAGATCACCATCGGCAGCGCGGAACACACCGTAGAGCGTGGAATTGGGCATGTCGTGTCCGGTTTGCACAGGCACTTCTTTGCCACCGGACAGGGTGTAGCACTGCACGGCGTATTCATGCATGGACACCAACGTGTCGTACAAGGCCATATCAATATGCTGGCCCTTGCCGGATTTCACACGCCCCAGGAGCGCGGCATTGATGGCGGCAACGGCGTGGATGCCGGTGTACATATCGCCCAGCGAGATGCGCAACAACGGCGGCGCCTCTCCGGGATTACCCACCATTTGCATTATGCCGCTCTTGGCTTCGGCAATCAGGCCGAAACCGGCGCGGTGCGAGTCTGGCCCCGTGTGGCCGTAAGCGGAAATGGAACAGTACACCAGACCAGGGTTGCGTGCAGCGAGGTCCTTGTAGCCAAGGCCCAGTTTGTCCAGCGCACCGGGGCGGTAGTTCTCGATGAACACATCGGCACTGTCCACCAGCTTTTGCATCAGTTCGCGACCGCGTGCGTCCTTGGTGTTGACGCACAAGCCTTTTTTGCCCATGTTTTGCTGCAGGAAGTAGCCGCTGTAGGCGTTATCGTCACCCACAAACCAGGCGTGCTGACGGCCCGCGTCACCGCTGCCGGGACGCTCCACCTTGATGACCTCGGCTCCCATTGCGGCGAGACAACGACCTACGTAGGGTCCGGCCAGGAAGTGGCTGTAGTCAATGACTCTGAAGCCTTTGAGGGGACGATCCTGACTCATGCTGGCCTCCGGGGAATCATCAGGCGGTGTTCGCCTTTTTGCACAACTTCACCGGCCTGATTGATCAGCTCGGAAGGGAGAATCACAATGCCCCAGCCTGGGCGGCTCCTGGAGGCACGCAGTCCGCTGACTGTGAACCTCACGTGCAGTGCGTCATTGACCTTGATGGGCAGCAGGAAGTCCCAGGTCCAGCCCAGGGACATGCCTGGCAGGAAACGGTAGTCGCTTTGTGTCTTCAGGCCATCGGCAATCGACAAGCCAAACAGGCCATGTGCCACGATGCATCCAAAGTGACTGGCATTCGCATAGGCCTCGTCCACATGCACGGGGGTATGGTCACCAGTGAGATCGGCATAAGCCAGGATGCGCTCTTTGGTGACGGTGTAGCTGGGGCTGATGCAGACGTCGCCGTCTTTTGCATCATCCCAGTATTTTTCGGGGATCAGGGTCATTGTGTCTCCCAGGGACAGAGAAGGGATCGCCGCTTTAGGCGCGGGGGTTGATGGACAGGGCCTGGGCCACCGTGCCCGCGCTGGCCTGAATGAATTCAACGGCCAAGCCATCTGGCAAACGTAGCCAGTTACGTCCTTGGGACATCTCGGTCACACCAAAGATTTGTGCGGCTTGTAGGGCGTATTCCAGGTCTTCGCACATCACACCGATGTGACCCAATCGACCTTCTGGCCCAGAGAAATCAGACTTGGCAATGAACTGCATGCCACCTAAGGTCCAGTATTGGGTGGGGTCTTCCACGGTACCGTGCACTTCACGCAGGGTCATTCCACACACGTCGTGGAAAAATTTGATATGCCACTGGATGTCTTTGACCCAGATGGCGACGTGCTCTACATAGGCACGGGGCCTGGCAACATTTGTCATGCTGATTCCTTGAGTGTTTGGGGCTCTTTGAGGCCACGTTCAATGCCCTTGATGCAAGCAACCAGGGCCGTGTTCACGGGTGTGGGAACGCCCAAAGCGGCGCCACGCTCAACGACCGAGCCATTGATGTAGTCCACCTCGGTAGGGGAACCTTTTTCCAGGCTTTGCAGCATGGATGCCTTGAATTCGTAAGGTAGTCCGGATGAAGCCTTGACCCAGGCTTCACGCGGGTCCTTCATGGAGAGTTGAATGCCGCTGGCCTTGGCTACAGCCATTGCCTCGGCAACGGCAGCCAGTGCACATGCTTCGACTTCAGGGACCTGGTAAAGCGCGCCGTAGGGCAAGCCGGTGATGCCGCTGAGCGCACCGGTTGCTACATTGATGAGCAGCTTGTCCCACATGGTTGCGACGATATCTTCGCACACGATGGTGGTCAAACCAGCGTCGTTAAACACCTTGGCAATGGCCTCGGCACGCTCTGAACCATGGGTATTCAATTCACCAATCAAGGTTTCCTTGCCCTGGGTACCTGCAACGACCACACCTGGCGCCACCAACAGTCCGCCCACATAGGTCTTGCCGGCAAGCACGCGTTCTGCGCCCACCAACTCGGCCAAAACATCTTCATGGCCGAGGCCGTTTTGCAGGGACAGCACCACGGTGTTGTCGCCCACCAGGGACAGTGCACCCTGCATTGCACTGCGGGTATCAAATGACTTGACCAGTACGATGATCAAGTCCATTTGTCCAAGGCCCGCAGCTGTCGCTACAGCATGAACCTTGACACTCGTATCACCGGAGCTGTCACGCAGAATCAATCCATTGCAGCGAATGGCGTCCACTTGCTCTTGACGGCGATTGATCAAGATAACGTCGGCGCCTGCTTTGGCCAGCGTGCCTCCAATGGCACAGCCCAGCGATCCTGCGCCCAGTACACAAACTTTCATGGGTTCTCCGTGAATTTGGCACTGATTGGTGCCATGGGTATGGACGATAGCGATAGACTCTCACCACGTCCATCCAATGGGTGCAATACGTTATATTGTTTGAGGCAATAATGGATATCAATCCGGCTGATGCCCGTCTTATCGATGTCAAACATCTGCGTTTGTTCGACCTGCTGTACTCCACACACAGCGTCACGCGCTCGTCGGAGCTGCTGGGTCAATGCCAACCCACGGTCAGCATCTGGCTATCAAAGTTGCGTAAGGAATTAGGCGACCCCCTGTTCATTCGCACTGCGGAAGGAATGCAGGCAACGCCAAGGGCTGATGAATTGATTGTTTCGGTGCGTGCCGCACTGGACGCCATGCGGCAACTGACGGCGCCAGAGGCCCTATTCAATCCAGGCCTCAGCACGCGGCACTTTCGCATCTGCATGACCGACGCCAGCCACGTCACGTTGTTGCCTCAGCTATTGGCCCACGTGCATGCTCTTGCCCCCAGCATTACTCTGGAAGCGGCACGCATTGATGAAAAGACTGCGCAAGCACTTCAGTCGGGTGAAGCAGACCTGGCCATTGGTCTGGCGCCATGGCTGGAGTCGGGCTTCTACCAGCAGACGCTTTTCCCGCAGGACTGGGTGTGCCTGGTGAATTCGCGCCACCCACGCATTTCCGACACGCTGGATCGTCGCAACTACAAGGAAGAAAGCCACATCGGTATCGTTTCAGGTACGGGATCGCAGCTTCTGTCAGAGGCTTTGGAGCGCAAGGGCATACGCCGCAAGATAGTGCTTGAGTTACCAGGTTTTCTGGGCCTGGCAGCTGTTGTATCAAGAACTGATCTGCTGGCAACTTTGCCCCGGCACATTGGTGAGGTTCTGGCGCAGATGAATGACCTGCGTGTGCTTCCCTGTCCTGTGCCGATTCCAACTTTCACGGTGAAGCAACACTGGCATGCGCGTTATCACAATGAGGCCGGAAATCTCTGGCTCAGAGGGGTCTGCGCCAGTCTTTTCATGGACAGAAAGGTACGCGGGGCAAGCTCGAAAGTGAATGGCAAAGCAATTAAACAATAAGGCATGCTGGCAAGCTTAACGCGGTCAATTACGCGTCAATTTGTGGACTTCGCGGGACCATCAGCTGGTGTTCACCCTCTCGCACGACTTCGTCCCGTTGGTTCCTGAGCTCAATCGCGATCGCCAGGATGCCCATCGTGGGGCGACGGGTGGATAGACGAGCATGCGCGATACGGAACTTAACCGAAAGGCCCAGACCTGTCCATCAAGACATCAACCGGGACTTGCCGTTTCCGCCGCACCGCAGTCCGTCGCAGAGCATTCCTGGACGTTTGTTTACGACTTCAATTGTGCGCACTGGCTGACAAATTCAGACGATCAAAGCAGGTGCGCCCACTGGCCGCCGTCATCCTGGCCAGTCGTTCGGTGTCCTCGCCGCTGACCCAGTCCCACTTGAAACGCCAGGTCCAGCAGCCCAGCATGGAGGGTGTGTTCATGCGGTGCCGCCCATCGAGCCCCAGCACGTCCTGAAACTGGCAAATGGCCTGTCTGGCGACGGATTGCGAACAGGCACGAATCATGGCCCAGTGGATATCGTGCCCATCCGTGTTCAGGTATTCGCCGGCATACGCGCGCTCGCGGTCCGTGCAGCCCGCCCACCAGCCGCGCGCCGTATCGTTGTCGTGGGTGCCGCTGTAGGCCACCGTGTCACGCTCATAGACGTGCGGCAAAAAATTGTTATCCGCCTCGTCCGCAAAGGCAAACTGCAAAATGCGCATGCCCGGAAAACCAGCACGATGGCGCAGCGCGAACACCTCGGGGGTGATGACCCCCAAATCTTCGGCAATGATGGGTAGCTTGCCCAACGCCAGCTCGATCGCGGCAAACAAGTCATAGTCCGGCCCCGGCATCCAGCGCCCGTTGACGGCCGTGGGCTCCGACGCCGGTATTTCCCAATAGCCCACAAAGCCGCGAAAGTGGTCGACACGGACCACGTCAGCCAGCGTCAACTGCCGCTTGACACGTTCAATCCACCATTGGTAGCCGTCGGCCTTCATTGCGGCCCAGTTGTACAGCGGGTTGCCCCAGCGCTGGCCGGTTTCTGAAAAAAAATCGGGCGGTACACCGGCGATGACCCGGGGATGACCTGCGTCATCCAGTTCGTAGAGGTCAGGACGGGCCCAACAATCGGACGAATGGTGCGCGATAAAAATCGGGAGGTCGCCCACCATGTGCACATTTTTTTGGTTGGCATAGGACTTGAGACGTTGCCACTGCACATCAAACTGCCACTGCACAAAGCCCCAGAAAGCAATGGTCTGCGCGTGCGCTTCACGAGCCGCTGTCAGTGCATGTGGCTCACGCCGGGCCAGAGCGGCAGGCCAGTTGGGCCAGAGGGCCGGGGCATGCGCCTGGTCCAGCGCCATGAACAAGGTGTAGTCGCCAATCCAGCGGTGCTCGCCATTCAGCCAAGCCTGCAGCGCCCGTTGGTCGACCTCGCTGGCGGCATCTTGAAAGCCCTCGAAAGCCTCGCGCAGCTTCTGCATGCGCCAGGGCACCGTTTCGCCAAAATCAACTTTTTCATCGTTGAAATGGCGACCCAGGGCTTCCCGACTGATCCAGCCCTGCTCCAGCATCGGCTCGAAAGCCACCAGCAAGGGGTTGCCCGCAAAAGCTGAACTGCCCATGTAGGGCGAGTCACCAGGGCCAATGGGCCCCAAGGGCAGGGTTTGCCACAGCGATTGGCCCGCGGTGTGCATCCAGTCCACAAAATAGTAGGCGTTGGGGCCGAAATCGCCACTGCCGTGAGGACCCGGCAAAGATGTGGGATGGAGCAGCACACCCGCGGTGCGCTCATTCAATAGGTCAGGGCGCATGTGGGCGTTGATTCAAAAATGATCAAAAAACAAACAGGTCATACCTGGTCAAGAACAGTCTGGTAGAGCTCAACGTACTTTGCGGCGGAACTCTCCCAGCCCAGCGCCTGGCGCATGGCACGGGCTCTCACACGGCTCCACTCCGCACGCCGGTCAAACAGCGCAAAGGCGCGACGAACGGCGCGCTGAAAGTCGTCCTGATGAAACGCCTCGAATACAAAGCCACTGGCGCTGTTATCGGCCAGGTTCTCCAATGAACTGTCCAACACCGTATCGGCCAGCCCACCAACACGGTGCACCAAAGGCAGGCTGCCGTATTTCAGGCCGTACATCTGGGTCAGACCGCAAGGCTCAAACCGGGAAGGAACCAGCGTCACGTCGCTGGCGCCGAAAAGGCGGTGGGCATAGGTTTCGTCATAGCCGATACGCACCGACAAGGCCGCAGGGTGGGCCGCCGCGCACTCGCGCAAGGCGTCTTCCAGCCACGCCTCGCCGCTGCCGAGCAGCACCATTTGGCCTCCTTGCGCGATCAACGCGTCGAGCCCGCCCAACACCAGGTGCAAGCCTTTTTGTTCGGTCAGGCGACTGACCACACAAAACAGGGGCACATCGTTCCGGACGGTCAGGCCCAACTCTTCCTGCAGCGCCACTTTGCAGCGAGCCTTGCCTGCGGGTTTGCGAGCGTCAAAGGCAAAGGGAATCAAGGGGTCATGGGCAGGGTTCCAGACAGCGTCATCCACCCCGTTCAGGATGCCGGTCAAAACATTGGCGCGCGAGCGCAACAAACCATCCAAACCACAGCCCTGCTCGGGCGTTTGAATCTCCCGGGCGTAAGTCGGGCTGACGGTGCTGATGCCATCAGCATAAAACAAACCCGCTTTCATGAAAGAAATCTGACCGTGAAACTCCAGACCATCGAGCGCAAAGGCCGCATCAGGAAGGCCCAGGTCCGCCCAATGGCGGGCGTCAAACAAGCCCTGGTAGGCCAGGTTATGGACGGTGTAGACGCTGGCCACCCTCGGAACATGCGGGTCGCGGGTGAAATGCAGGTAGGCTGGAGCCAGCGCCGCGTGCCAGTCGTGGCTGTGCACCACCTGCGGTTGCCAATTGACATCCAGCCCATTGGCGAGCCTGGCCGCCACAAAACCCAGCAAACCAAAACGCCGGTGGTTGTCCAAAAATGGTTTGCGATGCACGTCCTCATAGGGGCCACCAGGGCGGACATACAAGGCAGGCGCGTCTATCACATAGGCATCGACATTCAGTGCGGCAAGCCGGCCGCGCCGCAACGCGACCTGTTCACCCCATGGGGCGGACAACTCGCAGACCAGTTCATGCTCCTTAAGGTCCGACAGAATCGCCGCAAAGCCGGGCAACAACACGCGCACTTCACAACCGGCAACCTTCAGGGCGGCCGGCAACGCGCCCGCGATGTCGGCCAGTCCGCCCGTTTTAAGCAAGGGGAAAATTTCGGCACTGACTTGCAGGACTTTCATGGGTTTTCTGATGGTTTGAGTTTGGCCAGCATCTCGCGGGTGATCAAGACAACGCCGTCGGCCGTGCGTTCAAAGCGCTGCGCATCCAGCACGGGGTCTTCTCCCACCACCAAGCCTTGAGGAATCTCGCAACCCCGGTCAACGACCACTTTGCTCAGGCGGCAATGGCGGTTGATGGTGACATCCGGCAGGACCACCGCTTGCTCAATATGGCAATAGGAATGGACACGCACCTCCGAGAACAACACCGAATGGGCAACATGCGAGCCCGAGACAATGCAGCCACCCGACACCAGGGTATTGACCGCGACGCCGTGGTTACCGGTGGCGTCAGGCACAAATTTGGCAGGAGGAAGCTGGCGCTGGTAGGTCCAAATCGGCCAATCCGTGTCGTAGATATCGAGTTCCGGCATGGTCGAAGCCAGGTCCAGGTTGGCCGACCAGAAGGCGTCAATCGTGCCGACATCGCGCCAATAGGGCGCAATACCTTCCACACGGGAGACACAGGACAGTCCAAAGGGATGCGCCAGTGCACGGCCTTCCGACACCGCGCGCGGAATCACGTCCTTGCCAAAATCGTGGTCGGACGCGGGGTTGGCCAAGTCGTCCTCCAGCAATTGGTACAGGTACTCCGCATCAAACACATAGATGCCCATGCTGGCCAATGACACACTGTCATTGCCCGGCATGGCGGGAGGATCAGCCGGTTTTTCGATGAAGGCCGTGATCTGGTTCTTGTCGTCCACCGCCATCACACCAAAGGCAGAGGCCTCATGGCGCGGCACCTCAATGCAACCCACCGTGCATCCCGCACCGCGCACGACATGGTCCTTCACCATCAGTGAGTAATCCATTTTGTAGATATGGTCGCCCGCCAGAATGACGATGTACTCGGGTTTGCTGGAGCGGATGATGTCCAGGTTTTGAAAGATGGCGTCGGCTGTTCCCCGGTACCAATGTTCCTCACCCACGCGCTGTTGCGCTGGAAGCAAATCGACCATTTCATTAAGCTCCGCGCGCAAGAAACTCCAGCCGCGTTGCAGATGCCGCATGAGCGAATGTGACTTGTACTGCGTGACCACCGCCATGCGTCGAATGCCCGAATTCAGGCAATTGGAAAGCGCAAAGTCAATGATGCGGAATTTGCCGCCAAAGTAGACCGCCGGCTTGGCCCGCTTGTCTGTCAGCTGCTTGAGCCGCGATCCCCGGCCACCCGCCAATATCAGCGCCACCGTGCGACGTACCAAATGATGCGCCTCGATGCTTTTCTCTGCGACCCTTACCATAGCTGTCTCCTTCTGTTGTGTCTCTTTTAAAGCACTTTTTCTTCAACCTGATTCGACCGCGCCACCCGGCTGACTCAAGTCGCCACGGTCGGCCCCGTCATGCCCGTACGCACGCGGATGCCAGCAACCGCATCGGCCAACGCGGCCAAATCACCCAGGGCGTCTTGCACTGGCGCATCCTGCAGCGCTGGATCAGCCTCATACCGCTCCAGGTACAACCGGAGCGTGGCCCCTTCCGTGCCGGTGCCCGACAAGCGAAAAACAATGCGCGCACCATCGTCAAAAATCAACCGGATACCCTGGTTGCTGGACACCGAGCCATCGACTGGGTCGCTGTAAGAAAAATCATCTGCCAGCACCACGGCACGGGGGCCAAAACTGCGATCCTTCAAGCCGGGCAAAGCGGTACGCAAGTCCGCCATCAAAACGTTCGCAGCCTCCACCGGAATGCCCTCGTAGTCATGGCGAGAATAGATATTGCGGCCATAGACCTGCCAGTGCTCGCGAACCAGGGACTCCACCGAACGACCTGTTGCACCCTGCAAATTGAGCCAAAAAAGGACGGCCCACAAGCCGTCTTTTTCACGCACGTGGTCTGAGCCGGTGCCATAGCTTTCTTCACCACACAGCGTCACCCGGCCAGCATCGAGCAGGTTGCCGAAAAATTTCCAGCCCGTAGGGGTTTCAAAACACGGAATGCCCAAGGCTTGCGCGACACGATCGACCGCTGCCGAAGTCGGCATGGAGCGCGCCACACCGACCAGACCTGCGCGGTAACCCGGAATCAGTTTGGCGTGCGCCGTCATCAAGGCCAGGCTGTCCGAAGGACTCACCACAAAATCGCGGCCGACGACCATGTTGCGGTCGGCATCACCATCGGTTGCCGCACCAAAATCCGGGGACAGCGAACCGCTCATGTGTTGAATCAGGTCTTCGGCATTCACCGGATTGGGGTCCGGGTGCAGGCCGCCAAAATCTTCAAGTGGTTGGCCATTCACGACCGTCCCCACCGGAGCGCCCAACTCACCCTCCAGGATAGCTTTGGCATAAGGCCCGCCCACGGCGTTCATCGCATCAAGCCGCATGGTGAAACCGCGCTTGAACATGCCACGGATCAGGTCAAAATCAAAAAGCCCCCGCATGACCTCTGCGTAATCCGAGACCGGATCAATCACCTCAACCTGCATCTGCTCGACTTGCTGGAGGCCGACGTGGTCAATAGCGATATCAGGCGCATCGCTGATGCGGATGTGCGCCAGGGTCAGGGTGCGGGCATACACCGCCTCCGTGAGCTTTTCGTTGGCAGGGCCTCCGTTTCCCGCGTTGTATTTGATGCCGAAGTCACCATCCGGCCCGCCCGGGTTATGACTGGCCGATAGGACAATGCCGCCAAAGGCCTTGTGCCGGCGAATCACCGCACTGACCGCAGGCGTGGACAAAATCGCGTCCTGTCCGAGCAACACGCGGGCCACCCCGTTGGCCGCGGCCAACCGCAGAATGGTCTGCACCGCTGCACGGTTGTGGTAACGACCGTCGCCACCCAACACCAGGGTTTGCCCCTTCAGTCCGTCATGCCCGGGCGACAAGTCATTCAACTCATCAAACAAGGCCTGGACAAAGTTTTCCAGGTACATGGGCTGCATGAATACAGCCACTTTTTTGCGTAGACCCGACGTACCAGGGCGCTGCCCCGTGATCGGTTGCGTGGAAAGCATTTTGATGGCCATACGCTCTTTTCTCAAGTTCGGTGTTGTCACGACGCAGCAAAAAGAGCCCATTGAATCGCCCTTCTCAATGCGTTTTCAGTGTACCCAAAAGGACAATAGATCCCCCCGGAATTTACCCTCATGGTAGCCGAGCCCTCAGGTATTTTGCGTGCCAGGTAGGGCACGCAACCCATTCGAAAGGTCAGAAAAAATGCGTTACACCACCAAGTGTCATTCATTAATTCAATTTAGTTTACATATATAGTCTACAAAAAGACACCAACCCAAGTCCGTGCATCGTTGGCATACCTTATGCATGCCCCCTTTAACTCATCAAAAGGAAGACCCCTTGACGCCCAGCCCCAACCTCACCGGTCAAGACTTTGTCTCGCACATGGGCAGCCACCTGCTGCACACCATCGGCGTGGCCTCATCCGAAGCAACGCCCACCGACATGATGCAGGCGGTCTCGCAAGTCGCTCGGCAGCAGCTGTCAAGACGCTGGGTTGAAACCCAGGCGCGCGAGCGTAGCGACAAAGCTCGTCGGGTGGTTTATCTGTCGATGGAGTTTTTAATGGGGCGCACGCTCTCCAATGCGCTCGCCGCGCTCAAGCTCACAGGCCGTGCTGCCGAGGGACTGGCACTTCACGCACGAAAGCTCGAAGACGTGGCCGATCACGAACCCGACGCAGCCTTGGGCAACGGAGGCCTGGGTCGCCTGGCCGCCTGCTTCCTGGACTCGATGGCGACCGTAGGACTGCCGTCGTATGGCTACGGCATCCGTTATGAATACGGCATGTTTGCCCAGGACATCGTCAACGGCTCGCAAATGGAATACCCCGACCCGTGGCTGCAGGACGGAACGCCCTGGGAGTTTCCGCGCGCCGACATTGCCTACCCCGTCCGCTTTGGTGGCTGGGTCGAGCACGTTGACGGCACCCCCGTCTGGCGCCACGCCGGTGAAGTGGTGGCCAAGGCCTACGACATGGTGGTGCCGGGCCACGGCACGGAAAAAATCAGCACCCTGCGCTTGTGGAAAGCCGTGGCGCCCGCGCACTTTGACCTCGGCGCCTTCAATACCGGCGACTACGCCCGCGCGGCCAGCACCAAGAATGAATTTGAAAATATCTCCTGGGTGCTGTACCCCAACGACAGCACACCCGCCGGACGCGAACTCCGGCTCAAGCAGGAATACTTTTTTGTCGCGGCATCCCTGCAAGACCTGGTGCACCGGCATTTAAGTGAGCACCCCTCGCTGGCCAACCTGGCCCAGCACGTGGCCATCCACCTCAACGACACCCACCCCGCGATTGCCGTGGCGGAGCTGATGCGCATGCTGTGCGACGAGCACCACATGACGTGGGACACAGCGTGGCAACTCTGCTGTAAAACCTTCTCCTACACCAACCACACGCTGATGCCCGAGGCACTGGAGACCTGGCCGGTGAGTCTGATGCAACATGTGTTGCCGCGGCATCTGGAAATCATCTTCCGCATCAACAAGGAATTTCTGGACATCGCCGCCAAATACCGTCCAGGCGACCATGGCTATCTGGCACGCATCTCCTTGATTGACGAGCACGGTGAGCGCCGTGTGCGCATGGCCCATTTATCGATTGTGGGCAGCCACAAGGTCAACGGGGTGTCGGCCCTGCACTCGGACTTGCTGGTGCAAACCATCTTTGCCGACTTCGCCAGCCTGTGGCCCGACCGTTTTACCAACATGACCAATGGCGTGACCCCGCGTCGCTGGCTGGCCCAGGCGAACCCTGGCCTGTCCGCCCTGCTGGATGACACCTTGGGCAGCGGCTGGCGTCTGGACCTTGACCAGCTGTCAAGGCTGAAGGAAAAGAAAGACGACCCCACCTTCCAGCACGCCTTCATGGCCGTCAAGCGCGCCAACAAGGTGCGCCTGGCCAACGCCATTGAACGCAGTACCGGCATCCTAGTCAGCCCGGACAGCCTGTTTGATGTGCAGGTCAAACGCATCCACGAATACAAGCGCCAACTGCTCAACGTGCTGCATGTGGTGACCCGCTACCAGGCGATTCTGGCCAATCCCGATGCCCCCTGGGTGCCGCGCACGGTGATTTTTGCGGGCAAGGCCGCGTCGTCCTACGTCACGGCCAAGTCCATCATCCAGCTCATCCATGACGTCGGCAACCTGGTCAACCACGATCCCCGCATTGGCGACAAACTCAAACTGGTGTTCATGCCGAACTACGGCGTGTCGGTGGCCGAAATCATCATGCCCGGTGCCGACCTGTCAGAGCAAATATCGACCGCCGGCACCGAAGCATCGGGCACGGGAAACATGAAGCTGGCCCTCAACGGCGCGCTGACCATCGGCACGGACGACGGCGCCAACATCGAAATCCGCCAGAACGTGGGGGATGAAAACATCTTCATCTTTGGTCTCAAAACACCCGAGGTGCAGGCCTTGAAGCACAGCGGCTACCAACCCATGCGTTACTACGAAAGCCAACCCGGCCTCAAGGCGGTGCTCGATGCGATCGCCGGGGGCCACTTCTCGCCCGAGGAACCAGGCCGTTACCGCGCCCTGGTCGACTCCCTGCTGTGGGGCGGCGACCACTACCTGCTGCTGGCGGATTACGAGTCCTACGTCGCCACCCAAACCAGGGTCGATGCGCTCTACCGCACCCCGGCCGAGTGGTGCGCGCGCGCCATCAGCAACGTGGCGGGCATGGGCGTGTTTTCATCCGACCGCACGATCCGCGAATATGCGCGACAAATCTGGAACATTGAGCCGGACAAACACTGATCCCCGGGACTTTGTTAACCTGCAACCTTCACTTCAAAATAAATCGTTATGTTGCACACCCACGATATTGAACTGATTTGCAACGCAAGCCACGGTGATCCGTTTGCCGTGTTGGGGCCGCACACCGTGTCGGCAGACAACACCTCGGTGCGCTGCTTCCTGCCGGGCGCCCGAAACGTTGACGTGCTGGGCGCAGACGGACAGCCCTTGGGCAGCCTGGTGCAGCAACACCCGGCCGGTTTTTTTGAAGGCGTGGTACCCGCCCCTCGCACCGCGCACTACCAACTGCGCGTGCACTGGGGAGATGGTCACAAAGCCACCCTGGAAGACCCCTATCGCTTCCCGCTGGTGCTCAGTGACATGGACATCTGGCTGCTGGGCGAAGGCACCCACCTGCGGCCTTACGAAGTATTGGGCGCCCTGCCCTGCACGATGGACGGGGTAACCGGCACCCGGTTTGCCGTCTGGGCTCCCAATGCCACGCGCGTCAGCGTGATGGGCGACTTCAACTATTGGGACGGCCGGCGCCACCCCATGCGCCTGCGCCGTGAATGCGGCGTCTGGGAGCTTTTCCTGCCTGGCGTACATGCCCGGGCCCAATACAAGTACGAGATCCGCGCCCAAAACGGCCAGGTGCTGCCCGCCCGTTCTGACCCTTACGCCCTGCAAGCCGAACTGCGCCCGGCCACCGCCAGTGTGGTCAGCCAACTGCCGCCCTTGGTCGCGCCGTCGATGACGCGCCAGCAAGCCAATGCACTGGACGCGCCCGTCAGCATTTATGAGGTCCATCTGGGCTCCTGGCGGCGCATCACCGAAGACGGCGACCGCTGGCTGAACTGGGACGAACTCGCCGACACGCTGGTGCCCTACGCCCGTGACATGGGCTTCACCCATCTGGAGTTGCTGCCCATCAGTGAGCATCCCTTTGACGGATCATGGGGCTACCAGCCTGTGGGCATTTATGCGCCCACCTCCCGCTTTGGCGATGCCGCCGGGTTTGGCCGACTGGTGGCACGCTGCCATGCCGAAGGCCTGGGCCTGATCCTGGACTGGGTACCCGCCCATTTCCCGACCGATGCCCACGGCCTGGCCAATTTTGATGGCACCCACTTGTACGAGTATGCCGATCCGCGCGAGGGGTTTCACAACGACTGGAACACCCTGATCTACAACCTCGGGCGCACCGAGGTCAGCAACTTCTTGGTGGGCAACAGCCTGTATTGGCTGGAACGCTTTGGCGTCGACGGCCTGCGTGTGGACGCGGTGGCCTCCATGCTGTACCGCGACTACAGCCGCAAGGCCGGCGAGTGGATTCCCAACGTTCACGGTGGCCGGGAAAACCTGGAAACCATCGCCTTTCTCAAACGCATGAACGAGGTGATTGGTGTGGAGCGGCCGGAGGCCATCACCCTGGCCGAAGAGTCCACCGCTTTTCCCGCCGTCTCGCGCCCCACCTACGCGGGCGGCCTGGGCTTTCACTACAAATGGAACATGGGCTGGATGCACGACACCCTGTCCTACATGGCGCGCGACCCGATTCACCGCAAGCACCACCAGAACGAAATCACCTTCAGCCTGGTCTACGCCTTCAACGAGAACTTCGTGCTCCCCATCTCCCATGACGAAGTGGTGCACGGCAAAGGCTCCTTGCTGAACAAGATGCCGGGCGACCGCTGGCAACAGTTTGCCAACCTGCGCGCCTTTCTGGGCTACATGTTCGCGCACCCGGGCAAAAAACTGCTGTTCATGGGCTGCGAATTTGCACAGGACCGGGAATGGAACCATGACCAGAGTCTGGACTGGCATTTGCTCCAGGAGGCGCCCCATGCAGGCGTTCAGCGCCTGGTGCGCGACCTGAATACCTTCTACCGCAACACGCCGGCCCTGTACCAGCGCGACTTTGTGCCCGAAGGATTTGACTGGCTGGAGCACAACGACGCCCAGAACTCCGTCATCAGCTTTGTCCGCAAAGGACACGACAGCAACACCTTCATCGTCGCGGTTTGTAATTTCACACCGACGGTGTGGAAAGGCTACCGCCTGGGCGTGCCCAAACAAGGTACCTACCACGAACGCCTGAATACCGACTCCAGCCACTACGGCGGCGGCAACAAAGGCACGCCCATGGGAGCCGCCACCGCCGAAGACACGCCATGGAACGACCAGCCCCACTCCATCGTTTTGACCCTGCCGCCCTTGGCCACGGTCTTGCTCGAATGGAAAGCCTGACGCCGCCCGCTGCCCCCGTCCTGCCACCGCTGCAAGCGGGCCAGCCCTGGCCGCTGGGTGCCACGTTTGATGGCGCCGGCGTCAACTTCGCGGTGTTTTCCGCCCATGCGCAAGCCATGGAACTGTGCCTGTTTGATGCCACCGGAACCCGGGAGCTGGCCCGGCTGCGCCTGCCCGCCCACACCAGCGACGTGTGGCACGGCTACCTGCCGGATGCCCAGCCAGGACTCCTGTACGGTCTGCGCGCGCATGGCCCGTGGCGGCCCGACCGGGGGCACCGGTTTGACGCATCGAAACTGCTGCTCGACCCCTACGCGCGCGACATCGTGGGCACCTTCACCTGGCATGACGAACACTTCGCGGGCGACCGCCAGCACCCACGCCACATGGACACCCGTGACAACGCCAGCCTGACGCTCAAGGCCCGCGTCACCCACGACGCATTCGACTGGGCCGATGACCGGGCGCCGCGCATCGCATTGGCTGACTCGGTGCTTTATGAATGTCACGTCAAGGGGTTTTCAAAACTCAACGAACAGCTGCCGCAGGCCCTGCGCGGCACCTACGCCGGTCTGGGCCACGCGGCCTCCATTGCCCACCTGCAGGGCTTGGGCATCACGGCCGTCAGCCTGCTGCCGGTGCACTACGCCCTGAGCGAAGAGCGCCTGAGCGCCATGGGCCTGAGCAACTATTGGGGTTACAACACCCTGGGCTTTTTCTGTGTTGACCCGCGCCTGGCCAGCGGCACACCCGGCCAGTCACCGCGCGATGAATTCCGCACCATGGTCAAGGCGCTGCACGCGGCAGGGCTGGAGGTGCTGCTGGACGTGGTCTTCAACCACACCGCCGAATCAGGCGAAGACGGCCCCAACATCAGCTTTCGGGGCCTGGACAACGCCAGCTATTACCGCCTGCTGACCGACGCCCGCGACCTGTACGAAAACCACAGCGGCTGCGGCAACACCCTGGATATTCGCCACCCGCGCGTGCTGCAGATGGTGATGGACAGCTTGCGTTACTGGGTGCTCGACATGCATGTGGACGGCTTCCGGTTTGACCTGGCCTCGGTGCTGGGCCGGGGTGACCATGGCTTTGACCGCCAGGGCGCGTTTTTCACCGCCGTCGCCCAGGATCCCGTGCTCTCCCGAATCAAAATGATTGCCGAACCCTGGGACATCGGCCCGGGCGGCTACCAGGTGGGCGGCTTCCCACGCGGCTGGCTGGAGTGGAACGACCATTTCCGTGACAGCATGCGAAATTTTTGGGTACAAAGCTCGGCCTCACCCCACGCCCCGGTGGCGGGCAGCACGCGGGGTGACTTTGCACGGCGCCTGTGCGCCTCGTCCGACCTCTACCAGTCCCGGCAACGGGCACCCGCCGAGTCGGTGAACTATGTCATCTCGCACGATGGCTTCACGCTGCGCGACCTGTTGAGCTACAACCAGCGCTACAACCAGGCCAATGGCGAAAACAACCGGGACGGCCACGGGCACAACCTCAATTTCAATTGCGGCGTCGAAGGCCCGACAGACGACCCGGCCGTCAACCAGTTGCGCGCGCGGCTGCAGCGGGTTTTGATAGCCACCACCTTGATCGCCCAAGGCACGCCCATGCTGTGCGCGGGCGATGAACTGGGCCACACCCAGGGCGGGAACAACAACCCCTACTGCCAGGACAACGCCGCGACCTGGCTGCACTGGGCCGAAGCCGATACCGACCTGATGGCGTTCACGGCACATGCCGTCGCGGTGCGCCGCCAAACCCTGCCTTTTGCCAACCACTGGTATGACGGCCTGGTGGACTCGACCGGGCTGCACGATCTGGCTTGGCTGCAAGCCGACGGAACGCCCCTGCAGGGGGGCGACGCCTGGCGCGACCCGATGCAACGGGTGCTGGGCTGTCTGATTGGCAAGCCCGGACGGGCCAAGACGCCATTGTTGCTGCTGATCAACGGGGACAGTGCCACCCAGTCTTTTGTGTTGCCACCAGGCCGCTGGCAGGCACTGCTGGACAGCAGCCAGCCACGCGGCGTGTCACACCGGGCAGGGCAAAGCCAGGTCGCGTTCGCCGTGCCTGCCCACAGCCTTTTGCTGCTGGGCTGCCAAGGCGCCGATCCCGCCCCGTAAAGGCAACGGCAGGCTGAACAGCACCTTCAAGCGGGCGCGTTCAAACCACCAGCGGGTCTTCCTGCATGGCTTCCATCTGCTCTTCAAGCATCTGCACCTGGCCCTTCCAGTAATCGCTGGAGCCAAACCACGGAAAGTTGATGGGAAAGGTCGGATCGTCCCAGCGCCGGGCCAGCCAGGCGCTGTAATGAATCAGGCGCAAGGTACGCAGCGGCTCGATCAGCGCCAGCTCGCGCCGGTCAAACTCGCGGAACTGCTCGTAACCGTCCACCAGCGCGCCCAGTTGGCGCGTGCGCTGCTGGCGGTCGCCGCTGAGCAGCATCCACAGGTCCTGCACGGCCGGTCCGCTGCGGGCGTCATCCAGGTCCACAAAATGCGGACCGGGGCCTCGGCTGGCGGGCGAGTCCAGCGGGGTCCAGAGAATATTGCCCGGATGGCAGTCACCATGCAGGCGCAAACGCTTGATCGGATCAATTTCCAAGCCTTTTTGGCCTGTAGCCCCCGTCAATGGTGCGCAAGCAGCTATTAAATCAATAGCATCTTGTGAGGCCTTGGCCCAAGCGGACTGCACGTCCAGCGGCACCTTGTCGTTCTTGAGCAGCCAGTCGCGTGAATCGATACCAAAAGTTTGCAGATCCAGTGCGGGCCGAACGGCAAAGGGCTTGGCCGCGCCCACGGTGTGGATGCGGGCCAGAAAACGGCCAATCCACTCCAGCACGTCCGGGTCGTCCAGCTCAGGCGGGCGGCCGCCCCGGCTGGGGCTGACGCTGAAGGCAAAACCGCCAAAGTGGTTCAGCGTGGTGCTGTTCAAGGTCAGCGGCCCGATCACGGGAATCTCGGCCGCCATCAGTTCGGCCGCAAATGCATGCTCCTCCAGAATCTGCGCCTCGCTCCAGCGCTCGGGGCGGTAAAACTTGGCCACCACCGCGGTGCCGTCTTCCAGGTGCAACTGGTAGACGCGGTTCTCATAGGAACTCAGCGCGAGTTGACGGCCATCGCCATACAGGCCGACGCTGGCCAGCGCGTCCATGACGACGTCGGGCGTGAGGGTCTCAAAAGGGTGAAGACCGGGGGAAGTTGGGGAGAGTGGGAGCATGCACGCATTGTCGTGCCTCGGCGTCCACCGGTTAAAACGGCGCGTCCAGATCCCGGTTCCAGACGGGTTTCATTTTGGCGGCCTGCGCCACCAGCGCCTCAAACGGCAAGGCCTGCTTGACCAGGATCACCGTGCAGGGCGCGTCCATCGCCACCTTGATGGGCACAGTGGCCACAAAACGCTGTGTCATCAAGCCGTGGGTCGCGGCGCCCATGACAATCACGCTGACATGGTTGCCCACCGCATAGTTCACCAATGCCTGCGCCACATCGCCTGACTCCAGCACGTGAAAGGACGTTTGGTGCCCTGCCAGATCCAGCGGCTGTGCCCACTGGCGCAAATTGGCCAGGTAACGGCGATGCACACTGGTTTCACTGGACTCATGGCTGGAGGCACTGGTCTGTCCCGACGAGATCACCGTCACACAAGCCAGCCGGGCGCCGGGGCGCGTGCCCAGCGTGCGCTCCACGGCCTGACGCAGCGAGTACAGCGTGGCATCCTGCACATCCTTGTGGGGGATGGCGACCATCACGATGGGCACTTCTTCAATCTGTTGTGCCGGCAGGGGGCTCGGCTGGTAGTGCATGCCCGCGGCCTTGATCCAGCGCTTGAAGTGCGTTCTGAACCCGGTACTCCGGGTGTTGCGGCCGCGCTCAGACACGGTGACATGCTCGGGATGGCGCAAGTCAAATGCCAGATGCGCGGCCGACGGGTAGCGCTGCGCAGCCTCCGGTGCCAGACAACGCAAGATGACTTCTTGCAACCACTCGGGCAACTGCGGCTGCAGCTTGCGCGGCGGCACGGGGTCCATCCACAGCCGCTGGCGCAAACCGCCCAGCGTTTGGGGTGCGCCGAAGGGGAGCTCACCGGTGGCCAGCTCATACAACATCACGCCAATGGCAAAAATATCGCTGCGCGGATCGCCCCGGACCCCCACCACTTGCTCGGGCGCTATCCACGCAGGTGAGCCCACCGCCTTGCGCAGTTGTTCGGCCAGCAAGTCAGGGTAGAGCGCGTTGCAGGACAAGCCAAAGTCCAGCAACACAGCGTTGCCATCCGGCCGGATGAGCACATTGGCCGGTTTCAAATCGAGGTGCACCGTGTTTTGTTGATGCAGACTGTGCACGGCGAGCGCCACTGCCGCGCCCAGGCGAGCCAGGGTCTCGGCGTCCGGACGCTCCGGCGCGTCAAGCCAATGCTGCAGGGTTTGGCCGTGCACGTACTCCATGACAAGGTAGGGCACCTTTTCCAGATCACCGGCGGCCACAAAGCGCGGCACGTGGGCACCAGAAATCACTTGCATGATCTGGTGCTCCACCTCAAAGCTGACAATGTTCTCGGCCCCGTCGCCCGCCGTCATGCGCGGCACCTTCATGGCCATGGGGAAGCCCGGGTCACTCGCCCCGTCGGTGTAATGCACGCGGTAAATATGGGCCATGCCGCCGGAGTGGATACATTCTTCAATGGTGAATCCATCCAGCTGGGCACCGGGCTCCAGCCGCTTCATCGACCCGTCTCCAGGCGGTCCGCAAAATACCCGGGCAAGCCAGCCTCCCGGATCGCCGCCGCCGCCGCGTGGTGGTCATAGGACACCCGGTGAAACGTCAGTTGTGACTTATCGGTATCAAACAAGGCGTACATGGCCTGGGGATTACCGTCCCGCGGCTGGCCGACGGAACCCACCGTGGCCAGCCAGTGGCGATGTTTGGGGACAGGCACCGCCACGCCCGGCGTGGGCGAGAACTTCATAAGACCCGGCCCCGCGCCGCGGTAATAGAGCGTTTGCATGTGCACATGGCCGCCAAAAACGTAGCGCACCTCCGGTATGACGCTGGCCGCGCCCAGACTGGCCGCGGCGCCACGCTGGTCGTACACATAGCGCCAAAGCTCGGGCCCGTCCAGGCTGGCGTGCACCAGCATGATGGCGTGGTGCTGAAGCGTCATCGGCAAGTCTTCCAGGAACGCCCGCTGGCTTTCATCAAGTTGTTCATGGGTCCATTCCGCGGTGCTGTCCCCCATGGTGATGACGGTTGCCGGGGGCGAGATCGCCATCTCGTCGTGGTTGCCCTTGACCAGCAGGGCCCCTTGCGCAGCGAGGGCCTGTGCCTGCCGGACCACGGCGACCGGGTCGGCACCATAACCCACCAAATCGCCCAACAAGGCAAACTGGTCTGCATGGCGTTCGCGGGCATGCGACAGACAGGCGTCAAAGGCCTGTATGTTCGAGTGAATGTCCGACAACAATGCCAGCTTCATGGGTCTCCTTTTTTTATCGCCCCCCGGGCGTGTTGGCGCATCATGCCCGAAGCGCCTGACAGCAAGTTTGCGTGCAGTCTGCCGGGGTCCATTTGACGCAAATCAAGCATTGGCAGGGCCAATGCCCTGTAAAGTCAAGCCATGCAGAAATGGCAACAACGCAAACGACTCATTACCCGGCGCGGGCTGATGTACTCGCTCGTGCTCTGCCTGTTTATTCTGGGTTTGGGCGGCGTCGGGTTCTGGATCCTGGAGCCCGGCGCCGTGACCTTGGCAGACGGGCTCTGGCTGGCGTTCACCACCGCCGCCACCGTGGGCTATGGCGACATTGTCCCCAGCACCCATGCCTCGCGCGCGTTCTCGGTGGTGGTGGTCTTGCTGGGGCTGGCCGTGCTCTCGCTGGTCACGGCCTCGGTGGCGGCGATGTTTGTCGAAACAGAAGAACGTCAGGTTGAACACGACCTGATGTCCGAGATCGGCGCCCTGCGCGCCGAGGTGCGCAGCCTGCACGCCGAGTTGCGCGAACTCAAAACCACCACGCGCGATACGCGCTGAAATCGGCCGCTGGCGGGGCACACTGCAACGACTTGCTATGTGCCCCATCCCACAGACAAATCGCTCTACCTTGTGGATACTGGGTCTTTGATTGTCTGTACCGGGGGCGACCTGTTCCCGCTCTCAGCAGTCCCAACCCAGAAGGGCCTTGTATGCTTTCAATCGCTGTTGTGCTGATCGTTTTGTGGCTTCTCGGATTGATCACCGCCTATACCATGGGCGGCCTGCTGCACATTTTGCTGGTGGTGGCGGTGGTCATGATTGTGATCAACCTGCTGGGGCGGCGCGGCTCGAATTAACACCCCTGCGACGCTGATACACAGCTCAGCGTCAGGATGCGCCCTCCACGCGGATCGCCACGGCCACCCAGCACTTGCTGGTACGCCGCCGCGACAGCCTGAGGGCCTTGATGCTGCTCGGCCACCAGCCACGGATGCGCCGGGTTGTTGACTTGGGCAATGAAGGCCTGCCAGCTTTTGACAAGCCGTTGACCCAGTTCTGGTGCACCCCATTCGGAGCTGCGCTTTTTGATCTGTGCTGGCGCGAAAAACAGGGTGGCCCTGGGACCGGGCAAGTCTTTTGCGCCACCGAGTTGCTCAACGTGCGTGCCTCCGATCGAACTGCTGTATTTGAGATGGGTGAACCGGGTATGAATGGCACGGCGCAAAGAGGCATTTCCGGCAAAATCGATGTAAATGCACGGCACCTCGGCATTCAATTGGTCAAGCTGATCGTAGGTCAACGTACGGTGGTAACAGCCCAGGCCTTCACAAAAGGCCACATGGCCCGGCGACGTCAAACCCACCACGTCAATGCCAGACCGCTGCGCGAGCTGGAACGCTGTGCCATAAGCTGTTTTGCTGGATGCGCTGGACAACAACATCATGCCGGGCTGGTCGGCCGAATCACGGGCGCCAAAGAAATCGTTGTCGGCCAGGAAGTCGTCAATCAGCCATGACGTGATGAACAAGGGACGCAACAAGGCCTGGATGTCTTCGCTGTCGGCGGTGTAAAACGGATCAGCGCTGCTGCGCAAATACTGGTTGTACACCGGGTGCAGGCTGGCGCGGTGCTCCGCTCCATCTGAAAACCCCGCCGGTGAAAGACGCGCAGGCTGTAGCACTACGCTGCTGGACATCGGGAAGTACCCATAGAGCCGCTCACCTACAGCCACGCCTGCGTGCAGGGACTGCACCACGGTGCCAAAACCCCACACCGGAATACGCCCCCAACCGGCATCGTCCAGACCCCCCACAGGAAAGAAGGCCCAGTAGTTCATGGCCTCGCCAAATGCAGCGTAGGTGATGTTGTTGGAGGTCAGGGCAAAGCGGTCAATGCGCACGCGCACCTCGCCCTCATTCAAAGGCTGCTCGGGCATGCTGCGCAGTTCAGCCGTGGCGAGTTGGTCCTTGCGAACCAGGAAGTCAAGTGTGTTCATGGAGAGACCATAAACGAAGCGGCCCGCCCCGACAATCGGTGCAGGCCGCCTTGGTGACAGAGCCCGGGCGCGTGCGCGCCGCAGATCAGGCGAGTGTCAAGGTCACTTCAATGTTGCCGCGTGTGGCGTTGGAGTAAGGGCACACCTCATGCGCTTTGTCGACCAACGCCTGGGCGACTGCACGGTCCATACCCGGCAGGCTGATGAGCATTTGCACTTCGATACCAAAACCGGCAGGAATCTGGCCGATGCCCACCGTGGCATTGATGGTGGTGTCCGCAGGTACGGCCACTTTTTGCAGGCCGGCCACATATTTCATGGCGCCCAGAAAACACGCGCTGTAGCCCGCTGCAAACAATTGTTCGGGGTTGACGCCACCCCCGGCGCCGCCCATTTCTTTCGGGACGCTCAGCTTGACATCCAACAATCCGTCCGATGACTTGGTGGCGCCATCACGTCCGCCTGTGGAGGTGGCGTGGGCTTGATAAACAACTTTTTCGACTTTGGTGACCATGGTATTTCCTTGGAAAAATGCTTCAGCGAAGCGGGTTAAAAACGGGAAGAAACTCAAAAAATCAAATCAGCAAGGCGCTGCGCAAGGCCTGCACCTTGTGGGTTAGCGCCATCAATTCAGGCACCGGACATTGCACCGCGCTCACCACACACCCGGGGACTTTGGCGGCACTGAGTTTGAGTTTTTGTCCACCAGCGGTGAGCGTGATGTGGACCCGGCGTTCGTCGTCGGGCGAGCGGGTTCGAACCAGCAAATCAGCCGCCTCCATGCGCTTGAGCAAGGGGGTCAGGGTGCCAGAGTCCAAAAACAGGCGCTCGCCCAGGTCAGACACCGACAAACCGTCCTGCTCCCACAGCACCAGCATGACCAGGTATTGCGGGTAAGTGAGCCCGAGTGCGGCGAGCAAGGGCTTGTACAGCTTGGTCATCGCCAGGGATGTGGAGTACAGGGCGAAGCACAACTGGTTGTCCAGCAACAGCGCGGGATCGGAGGAGGACTGTGCGTTTGGAGAAATCATGCGTTTATTATTGCACACAATTAAATTGTGTGCAATTAAATATGCAACTCAACTCGCCAGCGAGACGTTCATCGGGCCCTACGCGTCGCTCGCGAGACCGGGCTGGAGACACCCCTCTAAACGCTGCCAACGCTTTGCGGTAAGGTCATCCGACGGCACACCCAAAAAATGATTCACAAGGTGCCTGGAGAAAAACATGTTCGACTACATCATCATTGGCGGCGGCTCGGCCGGTTGTGTTCTGGCGGCCCGACTCAGCGAGAACCCCGACATCAACGTCGCCCTGCTTGAAGCGGGTCCGGCGGACAACAGCGTCTTGATTCATTGTCCGGCCGGCTTGGCCGTGATGGCCAAGACGGGCATGGCAGGCTGGGGGTTTGAGACTGTGCCCCAACCCGGACTGAACGGCCGCAAAGGCTACCAGCCGCGCGGCAAGGTACTAGGCGGCTCCAGCAGCATCAACGCCATGATTTACACCCGCGGCCACCGCGACGACTACGACCACTGGGCCGCAGAAGGCAATACCGGCTGGGGATATGACGACGTGCTGCCCTACTTCAAAAAAGCCGAAAACAACGAACGCGGAGCCGATGCCTTTCATGGCACCGGTGGACCGCTCCATGTGATGGACCTGCGCAGCCCCAACCCGTATGGGCCCTTGTTTGTGCAGGCTGGTCAACAGGCCGGATTTCCCTACACGCCAGACTTCAACGGCAGGAACCAGGAAGGTGTCGGCATGTACCAGGTCACGCACAAAAATGGCGAGCGCTTCAGCGCGGCCAAGGGCTACCTGACCCCCAACCTCGCGCGGCCCAACCTGCACGTCTTCACGGAAGCCCACACCACCCGCATCCTGGTGGAGCGCAAACGCGCCGTCGGGGTGGAATTTCAGCACGAGGGCCAGCTCAAACAGCTCAAGGCCTCGCGTGAAGTACTGCTGTGTGCCGGCGCCCTGCAATCGCCGCAAATTTTGATGCTCTCAGGCATTGGGCCGCATGCCCATCTGGTGGAGAACGGCATTGCCACCGTGCATGACCTGCCAGGCGTAGGCCAAAACCTGCATGACCACATTGACGTGGTGCAGGTCGTGGATGCACCCCACGCCAAAGACCTGTTTGGCCTGTCGCTCAATGGCATGGTGCGCGCGATCAAAGGGATATTTGAGTGGCGCAAGTCACGCTCCGGCATGCTCACCTCCAATTTTGCGGAAGCGGGTGCCTTCATCAAAAGCCAGGACAGCGAGACCATGCCGGATCTGCAACTGCACTTTGTGGTGGGCAAACTGGTGAACCACGGACGCACCACCACCTTGGGTCATGGTTACTCTTGCCACGTGTGCCTGCTGCGCCCCCTGAGCCGCGGCACCCTCAAACTGGCCAGCAAAGACCCCTGGGCTGCACCGCTGATTGACCCCAACTTTCTGGGTAATCGCGACGACATGGACCGCCTGATTCGGGGCTTCAAGGTGATGCGGAAGATTTTGTCCCAACCGGCCCTCGCGAGCATGGGCGGCAAAGAACTGGCGTCGTCAGCCAACGCCAAAACGGACTCACAGATTGAACAATTTATCCGGGACCATGCCGACACCATTTACCACCCGGTGAGCACGTGCCGCATGGGCTCTGGCGCCATGGACGTGGTGGACGCCCAGTTGCGCGTGCATGGGCTGGAAGGCCTGCGCGTGGTGGACGCATCCATCATGCCGCGCGTGGTGGGGGGCAATACCAACGCGCCCGTCATCATGATTGCCGAGAAGGCCGCGGACATGATCAAGGCGGCCCAGCGGATCTGACAGAAAAGACGGACAAAAAAAAGGTGCCCTTGCGGGCACCTATCAAGCTTTTTTCTGGAGAGAAAGAGTTAACCGGTTGCTTAGAAAGCGTAGTTGAAGCGGACGCGGAAACCAGTGTCATTGGACTCGACGCCAGTCGCACCGATTTTGCCAGTGGAAGCCGACAGCGCGGGCGTGATGGTCGCGCCCTTGATGCCAAACAAAGGCATGGCGTAGGAAGCGTACACGGTTTGCACGGTGTCCTCACCCACAGCAGCTTCGGTCTTGGCAGAGATCACACCCACCACCAAAGAGCCCACTGCAGCAGTCAAGCCCAAAGAGCTTTGGCTGTCGCGGCTAGCTGCATCAGTCTTGCCGCTGGCAATGTTGCCGGTCAATGTGAAGCCACCAAAGTTGTAGCCCACAGTGGCGCCAACACCAGCGACGTCGTTGTTGGAGCCAAAGTATTTTCCGGACTCAAAACCCAGGCGTGCGGTCAACGGACCTGCGGCGTAGGACAGTACGGGACGCACACCTTTAGCCATGTTGGCAATGCGGTGTTCGACCACACCGATCTCCAAGCTCAAACCGCTGCCGAGGTTGACGGTGCCGGCCGCGTGAAATTGGTTGCTGTCCTTGCGACCGCGCAGGCTGTTGGTGCCGTACACATTGCCAGCGTGGTAAACCAATGTGTCTTGTGCCAATGGGAACAAGTCAGCAGCTTCAAAACGGCCGAGCTTCACGTCGCCTTTGGACGATCCGACCTGGACCCACATGTCGTCAGTGGCAACGCCACCGGTCTTTTGTGCCAGGAAGGAGGCGCGAGCGGCCACAAACATGTCGGCACCGGCTTTGCTGGCAGCGTTCAATTCAACGCGGCCGCCCTGGGTCAGACCCTTGTCGGTAGTGGCGATGTTGTCAACGTAAGAACCGCTGTGGTAAGTGTTGTCGAGCTCGAGGTTGGCATCAAATGCAACAGCCGCAAAAGCAGCGCCACCCAAAGACAAAACAGCTGCAGCAACAGCGGTACGAGCAGACAACTTGACGATTTGATTCATGGAAATTTCCGGTTAGATGATCTTGAAAAACAGCAGCACTGAGCTTTGCCGAATTGGCCTTTGGCTTTCAAAGGACGTTCCAATTGTTTCTTTGAACCGAATTTTTTTTTCAAATCATCGGGAAAACACCAAGAAGGGTTACAAACAAGTTACAGAACCGTTTTTGTAAAGCTATCACTCTTGATACACATCAAACATGCTTAATTAATGAAATATGAACTGGTGTAAACCACTAGTCTTTTTGGGGCTTTTCAGTTGGAGTTACACAACAAAACAGAAAATTTGCAAGGTCTTCACAACACAAAAATGTAAAAAAACCACTTGATTGACAAAAAACAATGCTTTATCCCGTTGTCGGCCGACACGATCTCCTGCAAAAGCACGCCGGGCACCGATGTTGCAAAACCTTGACACTGGTACATTCGCCCAAGCGCTTGCGTTTTTTCCTACGCCCAACTCCGCATGAACTTTTCTGATCGCCCCAGGCTCAACGCCGTTGCCGGTCCCATCCTGGGCGAATTTCTGCTGGGCTACAGCGTGGCCCTGGCGGGTCTGTGGCTGGCGTCACACGCGTCAGACGGCGCGGCAGGCAGCTTCGGGCTGGCCAACCAGGTGCTGGAAACCCTGTTTGTGGTGTTTCGGGTGCTGGCCATCGGCATGGGCGTGGTCATCACGCAAATGCTGGGCGGGCAACAGGACGACGCGGCGCGGCGGACTGCCCTGTCAGGCCTGGGCGCCTGCACCTGGGCCGGTCTGGCGGTGATGACGTTCTTGCTGCTGGGCAATGAGCTCATTCTGGATGTGCTGAACGCCCCCGAGCCCATCTGGCCCCTGGCCGCACCCTACCTGCAGTTACTGGCACCCGCCGCCCTGCTGGAGGGCTACAACCTGACCATGGCCTCCATCCTGCGGGCGCACCTGCACGTGAAAGACTCCCTGCGGGTGATGATCGCCATGCAAGGTAGCCACCTGCTGCTGGCTGTGCCGTTGATGCTGGGCGTGGGCCCCTGGGAGGGCATGGGCCTCTATGGCTTTGCCGTGGCCTTGCTGGCCAGCCGCGCCCTGGGCTTGTGGCTGCATCTGGTGCTGTGGAAAAAGCGGATGAATCTGGTGCCCAACGTGCGCCACTGGTGGGCTTTGCAGCCCCGTGTGTTGAAGCCGGTGCTGCGCATTGGTGTGCCAGGCGCCACGGCCGAGCTGGGTTACCGTGCCGCCTTCATGGTGTCACTGGCCACGGCCGCCCGCTTGGGTGTGGTGGCCCTGGCCACCCACTCCTATACCCTGCAACTCCTCAAATACGTGCTGCTCATCAGCCTGGCCATTGGCTGGGCCTGCGAGATCATGGTGGGGCGCCTGGTAGGCAGCGGGCAGTTTCAGCAAGCGCACACGCTGGTCATGAAAGCGGTACGCAACGGACTGGTGGCCTCGGGCGGCATGGCGCTGGGCGCCGCGTTGGCAGCGCCCTGGCTGCTGCGAATCTTCACCAAAGACCCCCAGGTCATGGAAGCCGCGCAAACCCTGTTGTGGATTGCCATTGCCCTGGAGACCGGGCGCGTGTTCAACCTCATCGTCACCGGGGCCTTGCGCGCCACGGGTGACGCCATCTACCCGGTGGTGGCCAGCGTCGGATCGTTCGTGCTGGTGCTGGGGCTGGGCTCCTACTACCTGGGCCGCGCATGGGGGCTGCCGGGCATCTTTGTCGCGTACGCCGCCGACGAATGGGTGCGCGGCTTGCTGATGATGGCGCGCTGGCATTGGCACGGCTGGCTGCCCCATGCCCGCAAGGTCCAGCGCAGAGTGCGAAGATTATGATGAAAATAGCCTGTAGCCCACGTCCACCGTGCACAAGAAGCTATTAATTAGATAGCAAAATAACGTCCAGAAAGCCATGACAAGAAAAACTACAAATGCTTTCTGGAGCAAGTCACTCCAGCGCACACTGACCTCTCTGACACGCACGGCCCTGCGCACCGGAACCAAAGCAGTCAAGCAGTCGCTGCGCGCAGCCCCGAAAGCGCGCAAGGCCACGGCCCCCAAACGCACACGGACCGCAACACCACGTTCATCTGCAGCCCATTGGCACAAGGGCGTGGCCCTTGGCGCCACCGGCGCGCGGGGTTACCACCTGTACAAACCGCCGGGTGTGCGCCGTACCGAGCGGCTGCCGCTCCTGGTCATGCTGCATGGCTGTGCGCAGGACGGGGCCGCCCTGGCGGCCAGCAGCCAAATGAACCGCATCGCCGCGCGCGAGCGTTTTTTGGTGCTGTACCCCGAGCAGGACCGCCTGGCCAATGCACAAGGGTGCTGGAACTGGTACGACACCCGCTCAGGCCGCGCCCAGCGCGAGGCTGACTCGATCGACGCGGCCATTGACCAGGTCTGCCTGCTGCAGCCGGTCGACCCGAACCGCATCGCCCTGGCGGGCATCTCGGCCGGGGCCAGCACCGCCGCATTGATGGCGGTGCGCCACCCGCAGCGCTACCGGGCCATCGCCATGCATTCAGGCATTGCGCCGGGCGCGGCGCAGTCGTCAGCCACGGCGCTGAGTGCCATGCGCGGTCGCCGTTCAGCACCCCCGCTTGCGCCCTTGTCTGCTGGCGAACACCTGCCCGCGTTGCTGATCATTCAGGGTAGCGCCGACCCGCTCGTGGCACCGAGTAACGGCGTTGCCGCTGCGCAGCTGTGGGCGACCCGGGAAGAAGCAAGGCCGGGCATTCCCCGCACCGTGCAACGCGGTGCGCGCTACGCCGCCACGATCACCGACTACAAAAACAAAGGGCGCCTCGTCGCGACCCTGTGCGTGGTCAGCGGCTTGGCCCATGCCTGGAGCGGCGGCGCGGCGGGCAAAGCCTTCAGTGACCCCAAGGGCCCGGATGCGTCCAAAATGATCTGGGCTTTTGCGGCGAAGCAATTTGCCAACCGAGCCACCGACAAAACCTGAGCGCCGGACTCCCGATCAGACCAGCGGCCGTTGTGGCGGACGCCCGTCGCCGTACAGGTCGGCCAGGCGCACCAGCGCCTTCACATCGCGCATGTACAGACGTCCGTCAAGTACCTGGTGCAAACCACGCTGCTCCAGTTTGCGCAGCGTCTTATTGGTATGCACCAGAGACAAACCCAATCCATCCGCGATGTGTTGCTGCGTCAGAGGAAACGGCACGCCACTGGCCCCCGCATCGGCTTCCATGGCTGCGGCACGCTTGAAGAGAAGAATCAGCAGCATGGCAATGCGCTCTTCGGCGCTTCTTCGCCCCACCGAGAGCAAGGTGTCATCGACCAGGGACTCTTCGTGCGCGGTCAGCCAGGTGATATTGAATCCCATGGTGGGGGACTGGCGGTGCAGCTGCCAGAGGGAATCGCGCTGAAAAACGCAGAACAAGGCGTCCGTCAGGGTCATCACCCCGTGCGCTGCGGCATCCCCCATCTTTTGCTGAACGCCGATGAAATCTCCCGGCAGCAGAAAACTCAGGATCTGGCGGCGTCCATCACTCAGGGTCTTGAAGCGAAAAGCCCAGCCCTGGCGCAGCGTGAACAGCGGCGCGTCGGTCTGGCCCTCGTGAATCAAGGTCTCGCCGGCACCCAAACTCATCTCGCGCCGCTTGAGGGACTGCACCAACTCAAGCTCCTCGGCGGTATGGTCCAGGAACAAATTCAATTGCCGCAATCGGCAGTCGTTACAGAGGATTTCGGCCAAGTGTGTCTTTCATGTTGAAGAAGCGGGCATCCCCGGCGGGCCGTGTCTTTTGACATAGCAAGCAGAAAAGCGGGCGCATACATTGCATCTCTATGTTCATCCCTGATACACCACCGGTCATCTTAGCTGCGCCAGAGTCGTCAATGGAAGACCTGTGGCCGACATGCATCGATTTTTCCTCATCGATTTCACCAAGGACTTCGTCATGATCCGACCTGCCCCCAGACGCTCCACCCGTATTACACCCGGCGTATTGCACGCCAGGTACAGCCACAAGAACGAGCCCATCAACTTTGACCTCAGTCCAACAGGGTCACTGAGACTGCCTCCGCCGCTCGCTGCAGACGATTGGAACGACTTGTTCAATGCCGTCAAGGATCGGCTCAGGTTTCTCGTCGGCGAGCGGCCGGAGAGCACGGGCCACCCAGTCCGCAGCGGTATCCTGGATTGCGTTGAGGCGCTGGACCAGCTTCATGCAGCGCAAAGAGATGCCCAACGGCACAGCGAGCATCTGGACCTTCAGGTGTTCGATGCGCAGACCCAATTGGCCCAATTGCGCAACGACCTCGCAGCGACCATCGTACGGGAGCAGCATTCACGTTATTTGTCGCAACACGACGGATTGACGCAATTGGCCAACAACCGCTACTTTCGCGACCGGCTTCAACAACGACTGATGCAACTGACCGACAGTGACTCCGGGTTGGCGGTGATGTACATCGACCTGGATGGCTTCAAGCAAATCAACGACACCCATGGACACGCAGCAGGTGATGAGCTGCTCAAGATCATCTCCGCACGCCTGATGCAAAGCGTGCGCAATGGCGACATGGTGGGCCGTCTCGGTGGCGACGAGTTCGCCTGCCTGCTGGCCGGGCAACCCAGCCGCCTGCAACTGGGCTTGCTCGCCAGCAAATTGTTTGACCATGTGTCCGCGCCTATCCAGATCGGCCATCTCACGCTCACGGTTCCCCCCAGCATCGGCGTGGCAATAGGCGCCCCCGGTGACGAAGGTGCCGAGTCCTTGTTAAAAAACGCCGATGCGGCCATGTTCAAGGCCAAGCGCAGCCAATCCGGCTATGCCTTCTTCGATGAACTCCCGGACGCGTGATCAAACCACGTGCCACTTTTCAAAACCCATAAATTGAGTTTCGAATGAAAAAACTTTACGACCCCATTCAAAACCATCTGCTTTGCGCACTACCGTCGCCAGATTTTGAATGCCTGGCGGATCATCTGGAACTGGTTCCGATGGCGCTTGGCAACATGCTGTATGAACCGGGTGAGCAACTGCGCCATGCCTATTTCCCGACCACCAGCATCGTGTCGTTGCACTACGTCACGGAATCAGGCGCGACGGCAGAAACAGCGGGTGTTGGCCACGAGGGTATGGTCGGCATCTCGCTCTTCATGGGCGGGAACACGACGCCCAGTTCCGCCGTGGTACAGACGGGCGGATACGCCTATCGGCTGGAGCGCAGGATTTTGCAGCGGGAATTCAACCGGGCCGGTCCGCTACAGCGCTTGCTGCTGCGCTATACCCAGGCGCTGATGACCCAGATGGCCCAAACTGCCGCCTGCAATCGCCACCATTCGGTGGAACAACAGCTGTGTCGCTGGTTGTTGCTGACGCTGGACCGGCTACCCGCACAGGAGTTGGTCATGACCCAGGAGCTGGTCGCCAGCATGCTGGGGGTCCGGCGAGGCAGCGTGACCGAGGCGGCAGGAAATTTACAAGCCGCTGGCTACATCCGTTACCGCCGCGGTCATATCGGCATCATGGACCGCCGAGGACTGGAGTCACGGGTTTGTGAGTGTTACGCCGTGGTCAAGACTGAAATCAATCGCCTTTTGAGCGATGTGCGGCACCGCGAGGCGGTGGCCGCGTCGTAGTCCGGCTTCGTCACCCCCGAAACCGCTTGCGCGTGAGCGCCAGCGCCAACCAGAAACCCACCACGGCATACGCCACCAACACCCCCACGTGGCGCCAGGGGTTGGCTGGCCATTGGTCCATGAACAGGGGGCGCACCAGGTCCACCGCATTGGTGAGCGGTAACCATTGCGAGATCACACGCACCACCGGGGGCAGTTGGTCCAGCGGAAAAAAGATGCCGCTCAGGAACATCATGGGCGTGAGGAACAGCGTGAAGTAGTAGGTGAAAAAGTCGTAACCCTTGGCCAGCGCGTTGAAGACCAGCGCCAGGCAGCTGAAGGTAATGCCCACACCCAGCAACACCGGCCAGGCCACCAGCAGCTTGGGGCTGTAGCTGATGCCCAGGGCCAGCATCACGCCCAGAATGGCCGTCACCGTGAACAGCGCCTTGAACGCCGCCCACAACATTTCGGCCAGCACGATATCGTCCAGATTGACCGGCGCGTTCATGATGCCGTCCCAGGTCTTTTGCACCTGCATGCGTGAAAACGCCGAGTACAGCGCCTCGAACGACGCGGCCTGCATGGCGCTCATGCAAATCGAACCACTGGCCAGAAACAGGATGTAGGGCACGGGCGTGCCGTCCACCGTCACCTTGCCCACGAGCGCGCCCATGCCGTAGCCAAAGGCCACCAGCCACATCAGCGGCTCCGCAATGTTGCCCACCAGGCTGGGGATGGCCAGCTTGCGCCAGACCAGCAGGTTGCGCAAGAACACTGGCCAGAAGCGCATCGAAAGTTCGGGGGCGCGCCACACGCTTTGCGTTTTGGTGATGTGGGCTGGGGTAGCCATGTTATGCATCCTCCCGCATTTGCCGGCCGGTGAGCTTGAGGAACAAGTCCTCCAGATTGGCGGGCCGGTGCAGGGTGCGCAGGTGCGGATAAGGCTTCAAGGCCGCCAGCAACTGGTGCGCGTCCTGCGTGTAGAAAAAGACAGTTTCACCACTTACCTCAATGCGGGCTGCCAGCGTCTTGAGGGGCGCGTTGACCAGCTCTTGCGCGCCATTGCCATAGACCTCGACCACATCGGGCTCCAGGTACTGGGCAATCAGGTCACGCGGCGCACCTTCGGCAATCTTCTTGCCGTGGTCCAGCACCAGCAGGCGCGAGCACAGGCGTTCGGCCTCGTCCATGAAGTGGGTGGTGAGCAAGATGGACTTGCCCTCGGCCAGCAGCAGTTGCAGCCGCTCCCACATCAGGTGGCGGGCCTGCGGGTCCAGCCCGGTGGTGGGTTCGTCCAGCAGCAGGAGCCGGGGGTTGTTGACCAGCGCGCGGGCCAGGCTCAGGCGGCGCTTCATGCCGCCGGAGAGTTCACCCGGCTTGGCGTTGGCCTTGTGGGTCAGCGAGGCAAACTCCAGCAGGGCCGGGATGCGCTCGCGAATCTGCTGACTCTGCATGCCGAAATAACGGCCATAGACCAGCAGGTTTTCAGCGCAACTGAAGTCCGGGTCCAGCGTGTCCAACTGGGTTACCACACCGAGTTGCGCCTTGATGGCGAGCGCGTCATGCGGCATTTGCAAACCAAACGCGGTGATGCTGCCGCCATCCGGGTGGCTCAGGCCCAGGCACATGCGAATGGTGGTGGTTTTGCCTGCACCGTTGGGGCCGATGACGCCCAGGCACTCACCCGGGGCGATCGCAAACGACAGGTCATCCACCACCGTGGCACCGCCGTAAGACTTGCGCAAATTTTGCACAGATAAAATTGGTTTCTCCATGGTTTGATTGTGACCCAGGCCGCCCTCAGGCGCGGGTAGGTCGCTCTTTGACCTTCCCCTGTTCACCCCCTTCTCGGAGGCGCGCAAGCGCTATTGGCATGACCACACTCGGCACCCCCCTCTCCCCCCACGCCACCAAAGTCATGCTGCTGGGCTCCGGCGAACTGGGCAAGGAGGTGTTAATAGCATTGCAACGCCTGGGGGTGGAAACCATCGCCGTGGACCGCTACGACCACGCCCCCGGCCAGCAGGTGGCGCACCATGCCCGCACCATCACCATGAGCGACGCCGCGCAGCTCAAGGCCTTGATCGAGGCCGAGCGCCCGCACCTGGTGGTGCCGGAGATTGAGGCGATTGCCACGCCCATGCTGGAAGAACTGGAAGCCGCCGGTGTGGTGCGCGTCATTCCCACCGCGCGCGCTGCCCGTTTGACCATGGACCGCGAAGGCATCCGCCGCCTGGCCGCCGAGACCCTGGACCTGCCGACCAGCCCTTATGAATTTTGCGACTCGCTGGCCGAGCTGCAGGCGGCCATTGACGGCGTGGACGGCCCGGGCATCGGCTACCCCTGCGTTGTCAAGCCGGTGATGAGCAGCTCCGGCAAAGGCCAAAGCAAAATCGACGGTCCGGCCGATGTACAAAAAGCCTGGGACTACGCCATGGTGGGTGGCCGCGTGGGCGCGGGCCGCATCATTGTGGAAGGCTTCATCGACTTTGACTACGAGATCACCCAGCTCACCGTGCGCGCGCTTGGCGCCGATGGCCAAGTAGAAACGCATTTTTGCGAGCCGATTGGCCACATCCAGGTCAGCGGCGACTACGTGGAAAGCTGGCAGCCGCACCCGATGCCGCTCCCCGCACTGGCGCGCTCGCGCCAGATCGCCAAGGCCGTGACCGACAACCTCGGTGGTCAGGGTTTGTACGGCGTGGAACTGTTCGTCAAGGGCGATGAGGTGTGGTTCAGCGAAGTGTCACCCCGCCCGCACGACACCGGCCTGGTGACACTGACCACCCAGATCCAGAGCGAGTTTGAGCTGCATGCGCGCGCCATCCTCGGTCTGCCGGTCAACACCACCCTGCGCAGCCCCGGCGCCAGTGCCGTGATTTACGGTGGGGTGGAGGGGCAAGGCATTGTGTTTGACGGTGTGGACGACGCCCTGCGCGTGCCCAACGCCGACCTGCGCCTGTTCGGCAAGCCCGAGAGTTTTGTGAAACGCCGCATGGGGGTGGCGCTGGCGTTTGATGCGGATGTGGACGTAGCCCGCACGAACGCCAAGCTGGCGGCGTCCAGGGTCAAGCCACGGCTTGCATGACGGCTGTGTTTAACAAGGCATCGGTCCTGGTGCAAGGTCTGCTCGTTCGCCTGCGGCAGGTGCCGGGCGCCAGGGCTGCGGACGCATTGGCGCTGGCCGAGCGAACGCGTCAAGTGCGCGTGGCCACCGCCATAGGGAGCACGGTCGGGCTGCTGTTCTCGGTGTTCAATATGCTCACGCCGGGCATGTTGCCCTTGGGTTTGGTGGAGCTTGCTGCGGTCGTGTTTCTGGTCGTGCCCGCCATGGTGATCAACAAAGCGCCGGGCTGGGTGGGGTTTTCTGAAACCTTGCTGATGCTGGCGGCCATCGTCATCTTCGGGGCGCTGATTGTGTTTGGTGGGGTCGAGGCCACCGGCGTTTTCTGGGTTTACACGACGCCGTTTCTGGCCTTCTTTGTGAAGGGCCAGCGACGGGGCTGGCTGTACAGCCTGGGCTTCATGGCCCTGGCCACGGTCTACCTGCTGTGGGTGGCGCCCCTGCTGACGTTTTCCCAGCGCTATTCACCGGTTGTTGTCCTCCATTTTTTGCTCTCCCTGGGTTTTTACACCCTGCTGGCGGCCGCCTTTGACTACGTCAGAACCCGCCGTGACCATCAACTCCGACAAGCCAAAGAACAAGCGGAAAAGGCCAACCTGGAGCTGCGTCAAGCCCAGGAAAAAATGGCAACGGCCTATCTGGCCAAATCGCGCTTCCTGGCGGCAGCCAGCCATGACTTGCGCCAGCCAGCGCACGCCTTGGGCATGTTTGTATCGCGCTTGACCCAATTGCCCCATAGCCCGGCCACCACAGAAGTCGTTGCGGGGGTGGACGCCTCCGTGCGGGCATTGCAAGAGATGCTGGATGTTTTTTTCGACTATTCCCGGCTGGAAGCCCAGTCCACAGACGTCAGGCTGCGGCCGCTCGCCATGAACGGCGTCTTTGATCAATTGCGCATGTTTTTTGCCGGCGTCGCCGCCGAGAAAGGCTTGCGCCTGCGCATTCGCACCTCGCCTGCGTGGGTACACAGTGACCCCATTCTGTTGCAACGGATTTTGCTCAACCTCGTCAGCAATGCCTTGCAGTACACCCGTCAAGGCAGTATTTTCGTGACCTGTCGTCCTGCGCGCGGGCTCACGCATGCCCGCATTGAGGTGTGGGACAGTGGCATTGGGATCGCCACCCAGCACCACGAGAAAATTTTTGAAGAATTTTTCCAGGTTGAAAATCAGGAGCGTGATCGCAACAAGGGCCTGGGCCTGGGTTTGAGCATGGTGGAGCGCTCATGCCGGTTGTTGAATCACCCGTTGGTACTGCGCTCCAGCCTGGGTTGCGGCTCACGCTTTTCGCTGCTGGTGCCGCTGGCGCAAAGGCAGACACAGGCGGCACCCCTGACATGGGCCGACCTGCCGACACGGGGCGAGCTGGAGAGGCTGTACATCCTGCTGATCGAAGACGACCCCCTGGGCAATATGGCCTTGAAGGGCTTGCTGGAGTCCTGGGGGTGCCGGGTAACCGTGGCGGGCGATGCACAAATAGCTTTGGAACAGGTGAAGCACGGGCCGCCCCCGGACTACATCGTGAGCGACTATCGATTACGCGGGGCCCACAACGGCATTGACGCCATACGCTTGTTGCGCCAGTTGTCAGGGCAAGGCATCGCGGCTTGCCTGATCAGCGGAGACACTGAAATGGACTTGCGGCAAAAAGCGCTGGCGGCCGGACTTGTGCTCCTGCAAAAGCCGGTGCAACCCGCCAAGCTACGCAGCATTTTGCGGCGATCTGTTCGAGCCCATGAGGCAACAACAGAGACGTCAGAAACGTCAGAAGCGGCCTGACTCGCCACGCATGGCGGTTGACTGATACGGTTTACTGAAACGCCACTTCCGCAAAGCTGCGCAGCTTGCGGCTGTGCAACTGGTCCACTCCCTGGGCCCGCAGCAGCTCCACCGCGCGGATGCCGATGCGTAAGTGCTGGTCGACACGCTCGCGGTAGAAATGGTTGGCCATGCCAGGCAGCTTGATCTCGCCGTGCAGCGGTTTGTCGCTCACGCACAAAAGCGTGCCGTAGGGCACCCGAAAACGAAAACCGTTGGCGGCGATGGTGGCGCTTTCCATGTCCAGCGCCACGGCGCGGCTCTGGCTGAAGCGGCGCTGCGGACCGTTGTCAGGCAACAGTTCCCAGTTGCGGTTGTCGGTGCTGGCCACGGTGCCGGTGCGCATGATGCGCTTGAGCTCCGGCCCTTTGAGCTGCGTCACATCGGACACCGCAGCTTCCAGCGCGACCTGAATTTCGGCCAGCGCCGGTATCGGCACCCACAGGGGTAACTCTTCGTCCAGCACATGGTCTTCGCGCACATAACCGTGGGCCAGCACGTAGTCGCCCAGCTGCTGGGTGTTGCGCAAACCCGCGCAGTGGCCCAGCATGATCCAGGCATGCGGGCGCAGCACGGCGATGTGGTCGGTGATGGTTTTGGCATTGGCCGGGCCAACGCCGATGTTGACCATGGTGATGCCGCTGTTGTCAGCACGCACCAGGTGGTAAGCCGGCATTTGCGGCAGGCGGGGCGGCACTTTGCCCAACTCGTCACCGGCCATCACCGTCGTACCCACGCGGCGGGTGATGACGTTGCCGGGCTCCACAAACGCGACATATTCACTGTCAGGGTTGGCCATGGCCTCATGCCCCAGGCGCACAAACTCGTCAATGTAGAACTGGTAGTTGGTGAACAGCACAAAGTGCTGAAAATGTTCAGGCCCGGTGCCGGTGTAATGGCGCAGCCGGTGCAGTGAATAGTCCACCCGCGGTGCGGTGAACAAGGACAGCGGCAGCGGGTCGCCGGGGCGTGGCTGGTAGGTGCCGTTGGAAATGCCGTCGTCCATGGCGGCCAGGTCGGGCAGGTCAAACACGTCGCGCATCAACTGGCGGCGCTCCAGGCTCAGGCTACCCTCGATATGGTCGTGCTCGGCAAACGAAAAATGCACCGGGATGGGCTGCGTGCTGGTACCCACCTCCAGCTCCACCTGGTGGTTTTCCAGCAGCAGGGTGAACTGCTCCAGGTAGTACGAGGCGTACAAATCGGGGCGACTCAAGGTGGTCTCAAACCGGCCGGGCCCGGCGACAAACCCGTAGCTCAGACGCGCACTGTCCGACGAGTTCAGGCGCGCCACGGTGTCGGTCTGCACCCGCACAAAGGGGTAACAGGCGCGCACATGGCCTGGCAAATCGTCACCTGCCACAAAGCGCTGCATGGCTTCACGCAGGTGGGCAATGCTGGTGTCATAGATTTCACGGGCTTTGGCCAGTGCCGCGGCGGCGTCGGTGAAGCGGGAGGGGGCAATGAAGGGGGGCAGATAGGGCATAAGGCTATTGTGCATGGTCAGGGATTGCAGTTGGCAGACTTGTCACCCATTGAACAGCAAGCACAAGTGATGCCAGGTACCCGCCCGCCGGGCACCCCGACCGCCGGGCAGCGAACTTCAAAAACTGCCATACTGCCACCCGTTTTATAGAGGAAGCAAGAGTCCATGTTGAAGTTCACGTGCTGTGATGCCGTCCGCCAGTTCTCTACCAGCGGGCAGGCGCAAGTCTTGAAGGGCATTGCCCGCGGGTATGAGCGGGAATGCCTGCGTGTGGACGCAGCGGGCAAACTCGCCGCCACGCCCCACCCGGCCGCGCTGGGCTCCAAGCTGACGCACCCCTGGATGACGACGGACTACTCCGAGGCGCTGCTCGAATTCATCACCCCACCCTCGCAGGACCCGGCGTTTCCGCTGCACTTCCTGCGCGACATCCACCGCTTCAGTGCGCAGCACCTGCAGGGCGAGTACCTGTGGGCGGGCTCCATGCCCTGCAAGCTGGGGGAGGACAAGGACATCCCGATTGCCGACTACGGCAGCTCCAACACCGCCCGCTTCAAGACCGTGTACCGCGAGGGCCTGTCGCTGCGTTATGGGCGCACCATGCAAACCATTGCCGGGGCGCACTACAACTGGTCGCTGCCCGAGGCCTTCTGGCTGACGCTCAAAGACTGCTGCGCCGCCACCGGCCCGACCGAAGACTTTGTGAGTGCGCGCTACTTTGGCCTGATCCGCAACTTTCTGCGTTTTGGCTGGCTCATTCCCTACCTGTTCGGGGCCTCACCGGCCATCTGCGAGTCGTTTCTGCAGGGGCGCAAGTCAGACTTACTGGAACTGGCGCCCGGCACGCTCTATGGGCCTTACGCCACCAGCCTGCGCATGAGCGATCTGGGTTACCAGAACCGGGCCCAGGCCCAATTGCACGTGAGTTTCAATTCGCTGACCGAGTACACCCAGGCGCTGGAAGCGGCCATTCGCACCCCCGATCCGTTTTACGAGCAGGTGGGCGTGCGCGACGGCGACCACTGGAAACAACTCAATGCCAACCTGCTGCAGATCGAAAACGAGTTTTATGCCGGCATTCGCCCCAAGCGCATCGGCAAACAGGGCGAGCGCCCGGCCAAGGCCTTGCAGAAATACGGCGTCGAATACGTCGAGGTGCGCCTGTTTGACCTGAACCCGTTCATCGACATCGGCATTGCGCCCGAGCAAAGCACCTTTGCCGACGTGCTGCTGCTGATGTGCCTGTTTCGTGACAGCCCGCCCATCAGCACCCGCGAGCAAAGCGAAAACGACGAGAACAAAAACCGCGTGGTCAACCGCGGACGCCAGCCCGACCTGCACTTGCTGGCGCACAACCGCGAGCAGCCGTTTCGGCCCCTGGCGCATGAACTGTTTGACGACATGCAGCCCTTTGCCGAGATGCTGGACGCCGCCTATGGCGGTGACCGCTACAGCACGACGATGCAGCGGCTGCGCACCCGCATCGACCACCCCGACACCACGCCGTCGGCGCAGGTGCTGGCGGGCATCAAGGAACAGGGCGGCTATTTCAGGCACGCCATGCACCTGGCGCAGCAACACACGCACAGCCTGCAGGCGCAGCCCCTGAGCGCCGCCGAGACGGCCCGGTTCACCGCCAGCGTGGAAGCGTCGGTGTGCCAGCAGCGTGACCTCGAAGCCGCCGACCAGGGCAGCTTTGAGGACTTCGTGGCACGGTATTACGCTTGATCCACCTGAAATTTATGGATTTTAGGCCTCTAGCCCAGGCAGGACGTGAGGTAGTAGCTATAAATTTAATAGCGACTATAACCTGAACCATCAGGCAAAAGTCAGCGCAATTGGTCCACCACCGCCAGAATGGGCAGCAAAACGCTGGCGCCCAGGTGGCTTGAGCGTGCACCGTTCCAGCCCACCAGGGGATCGGGCAGGTTCGCGTTGTCCTTGAAAGGCATCTCGATGGTGAAGGCCAGGCAATCAAAGTGCTGGCCAATCCAGTTGGTGGCCAGCGTCAGGTTGGCCGCCCCCGGGCTGACCCAGCCGTAACCCTGCGTGGTTTGAAAGTCGGGGCACGTCGCCACCCACGCGGCTTTGAACGCATTTTCCAGCGCCTCCAGGCGCGGCGTGTAACCGGGGTTGCCCTCGGTGCCGACACAAAAGTTGTAGGGCAAGGCCTCGTCGCCGTGGGCGTCGAGGCTGAGGTCAACCCCCAGCTCCATCATCTTCTCGCGCACCAGAAAGACCTCGGGCGAGGTTTCCATGCTGGGGCTTTGCCACTCGCGGTTCAGGTTGGCGCCGGCGGCATTGGTGCGCAGGTTGCCGCGCACTGCGCCATCGGGGTTCATGTTGGGTACCACGTAAAACACGCACCGGTCCAGCAACACCCGGCTGACCGAGTCGTCACCGTCCAGCAGGCGCTCCAGAAAGCCTTCCACAAACCATTCGGCCATGGTTTCGCCGGGGTGCTGGCGGGCAATCAGCCAGACCTTCTTTTTCTGCTCAAACGGCGTGGCGCCGTGAGCGTCGGTGGCGCGCAGCAAGGTCATGTCCCGCCCATCCAGCGTTTGGCCCAGATGCTGGATGTCCACCTTGTCTGACCCGGTGGCCGAACCCAGCAGGTCCAAATGCCGCTCGTAGGAATAGGGCTCGAAGTAGGCCAGGTAAATGGTCTGCGCCTCGGGCGTCATGCGGGCCGATAGCACCTGCCCATCAAAACGGGTGTCGATGCGAAACCAGTTTTGCCGGTCCACACTGGCCACCACGCGGTAGTCGACCCAGCCCTTGGGGTAGGCGCATTGCCCGGCGTTGAGAAAATTCAGTGTGACGGCCAGCCCCGCCGCGCCTTGTAGCGAAAAATGGAACCACTGCGCAAACTCACTGGCGTTGTCCCGGCGGATGTTGAGCTGGATGTTGCCGGGGTCGGCCAGGCTCACCACCTCAATGGCCCCGGAGTCAAATTGGGTGGAGATGTGGAGTGAGTTCATGCGTCAGGCTCGGCTAAAACCGTATTAGACTCGGAAAAACTCCACCACCAGGCCCGTCCATGCCCTTGCAGACGCCACCCACCGCTGTTGTTTTAACGGCTCCCCGCGGACCGCGCCTATGACCTCGTGGTTTCATCGCCAGTCCATACGGGCACAGATCCTGTTGCTGGCGGTGGTCATCACGCTGCCAGTCACGGCCATGCTGGCGTGGTTTCTCTCCACCCATTTGCAGCATGCGCGCCAGGATGCCCACGGGAGGGTCAGGTTTATCGCCCGCAACACGGCGCTCACCGTGGAGCGCTACCTGCACCAGAACGACGATATCCTGAGGCGCCTGGCGACCCGACCGCTGGTCAGGGCACTCAACCCGAACGCCTGCGACCCGCTGCTGGCCGAGTATGTCCGCCTGCACCCTGAGTTCATCACGCTGGGGCTGCGTGACCGGCAAGCGCGGGTGATCTGTTCGTTCCTGCCCAACCCACCAGCGGCGACCCAGATTGTTCAGTCACCCTGGTTCGCGGAGGGCTTGCACAGCGACAAGTTCACGGCGGGGAACGCCACCATCGGTCCGGCCACCGGGCGCTGGGTCTCGATCCAGACACAGCCTGTGCGTGACGACAAAGGCGAAGTGGTCGGTCTGTTTGCCATGCCGGTGGATTTGTTGACACTGGGGGAAGACTTGCTGGGGGGCGTTCCAAAGAACGCTGTGGTCAGGGTGGTTGACCGCAACTTCAACGTGTTGCTGCACTCGGCCGATGCCAGGTCGGCACTGGGCAAGCCGGTACCCGCAGCCGCCCGGCAAAGTATGCAAGGGCACACAAGTGGGCTTTTTACGGCCAGTGGTCTGGACGGAGTAGTCCGCCTCAACGCCTTTGTCAGTCTTGCGGGGACCGATTGGCGGGTGATCGCCGGCATGCCTGAGCAAGACGTTTTTGCAGACTACAACGCGTTGTTGCGGCGCAGCCTGGGCCTGGGTACGATAGTGTTGCTTCTGGCGTTGGCATTGGCCTGGCGCATCGCCGCAGCCATTGTCCAGCCGATGGCACATCTTGCAGCGACGACGGTGCGCATCGCTGCGGGCGACCGCACGGCCCGCGTACAGTTGACCGGATCGTCCGAGATGGCGGCAGTCGGTCAGCAGTTCAATCTCATGCTCGACAAACGCGATCGCCATGAAGCCGCCTTGCGGCTCAGCGAGGCCAACCTGGCCACCGCCCAGGCGATGGCCCATTTTGGGAGCTGGGAGTTGGGCCTGCACACGCTGACGGGAACCTGGTCGGCCGAAAACTACCGCCTGCATGACCGGGACCCCGCGCTGGGTCCGCCCACCTACCTTGAGTTTCTCGACCTGGTTCACCCGGATGACCGCGAGGCCACGGCCCTCATCCAGACCCGCGCAGCGACAGAAACGGGGTTGATCACGCACCAATACCGCACCAACCCGCAGCGGGGTGCCATGCGCATTTTGAGCGTGTCCATTCAGGCATTTCGTGACGCCACCGGACAGCCGGTGCGCATGGCGGGCACCTCGCTTGATATCACCGCGCGTGAACTCGCTGAAGAACAACTGCGCCAGAGCGAAGAAAGCCTCTCCATCACGCTGCAGTCGATTGGCGATGCCGTGATGGCGACCGACACGCAGGGCCGCGTCACCCGCATGAACCCCAGCGCCGAGCGCCTGACCGGCTGGACCTTGCCAGAGGCGCGGGGACGCTTGCTAACCGATGTGTTTCACATCATCAATGCGCACACCCGTGTGCGTTCGGTCAACCCGGTACAGCTTGTCATGCAGCACGGCCAGGTGGTGGGCCTGGCCAACCACACCGCCCTGCTCGCACGGGATGGGCAGGAGTACCAGATATCGGACAGCGCCGCCCCCATCCGCAATGCGGCGGGACACATTGTGGGCGTGGTGCTGGTGTTCAGCGATGTGACCGAGGCGTACCGGGTACGAGAAGCGCTGGACACGACCGCCGAACTACTGGAACGCACCGGCGAAGTGGCCAAAGTAGGCGGCTGGGAACTCAACCTGCGCACCATGCAACCTTTTTGGTCGCAAGAGACCTGCCGCATTCACGAGCTGGAGACGGGCATCACACCCACGCTGGACCAGGCGCTCAACTTTTATGCCCCCGAGGCCCGCCCGATCATCCAGGCCGCGGTGAAAGCCGCCCTGGAACACGGCGAGTCCTTCGACCTGGAATTGCCCATGATCACCGCCCGGGGCCGCCACATCTGGGTACGCACCCAAAGCTCAGCGGTGATGGAGGGCGGCGCCGTCGTGAAGCTGGTGGGGGCCCTTCATGACATCACCAATCGCAAGCAGACCGAACAATCACTGCAGCTCAGCGAGTTGCGCTACCGCCTTGCGGCCTCCAGTGGCCAGGTGTGGGAATGGGACATCACCCACAACCGGACCGATTTTCCGACAGAGTTCTGGAGGCATTTGGGCCTGGATACCCCCCCTTTGCCCGAGCATGTCACGCGTTTCGAACAATGTTTGCATCCCGAGGACTTGCCACGCTGGCAGCAGGCCATACGCGCTCACCTGCGGCACAAGATACCCTACGACATGGAATACCGCGCCCGCCACGCCAACGGGCATTGGCTCTGGTTTCATACCCAGGGGCAGGCCGTCTGGAACGAGGCCGGCAAAGCCACCTACATGGCGGGCACCACGTTTGACATCACCGCCCGCAAGCAAGCCGAAGAGGGCCTGCACATCGCTGCCACAGCCTTTGAGTCTCAACAGGGCATGTTCATCACCGATGCGGCCTGGACCATCCTGCAGGTCAATACCGCTTTCACAGAAATCACGGGCTACAGCAAGCAGGAGGCGCTGGGACAAACGCCTGCTTCATTGCTTCGATCCGGGCGTCACGACACCGCTTTTTTTGACACCATGAACGCCAGCCTGGAACAAACCGACACCTGGCAAGGTGAAGTCTGGGACCAGCGCAAGAACGGCGAGGTCTACCCGCAATGGCTGACCGTGACCGCGGTGAAAAACGATGCAGGCACCGTGACCCACTATGTCGACGCCTTCACCGACATCACGTCCCGCAAAGCCGCTGAAGACCAGATTCAGAAACTCGCCTTTTTTGATCCCCTCACCGGCCTCCCCAACCGCAGGCTGTTGCTGGAACGGTTGAAACAGGCCGTCGCGGCGGGCGCCCGCCGACAGAACAAGGGAGCCCTGCTGTTCGTGGACCTGGACAATTTCAAGACCCTCAATGACACGCTGGGCCACGACACCGGCGACATGCTGCTGCATCAAGTCGCGCAACGACTGGCCTCATGCATCCGCGAGGGCGACACGGTGGCCCGCCTGGGGGGCGATGAATTTGTGGTCATGCTCGAGGACCTGAGCGAGAACGAGATGGAAGCTACCGCACAGGCTGAGCATGTGGGGGAGAAGATCCGTACCACGTTGAACCAGATCTACCAACTGGGCAGCTACGCACATCACAGCACACCCAGCATCGGTGTGACCTTGTTTGGCGAGGACCAGGAGGGGGTCGAGGAGCCCTTGAAGCGGGCCGACCTGGCCATGTACCAGGCCAAGGCGGCCGGGCGCAACACCCTGCGCTTCTTTGACCCGCAGATGCAGGCGCTGGTGACGGCCCGCGCCGCACTCGAAGCTGGCTTGCGGGAAGGATTGGCCCGTGACGAGTTCGTGCTGTTCTACCAGGCCCAGGTCACGCGCCAGGCGCAAGACGCCAATGTCGTCAGCGGCGTGGAAGCCCTGGTGCGCTGGAAGCCCCCGCAAAGCGAACTGGTGTCGCCAGCCGAATTCATCCCCCTGTCAGAGGATACGGGGCTGATCTTGCTGCTGGGCGCCTGGGTACTGGAAGAGGCGTGCAACCAGCTTGCCAAGTGGGCCCATGCCCCGGCACTGGCCCACCTCACGATCGCAGTGAATGTGAGCCCCCACCAGTTTCACCAGCTGAATTTTGTTGAACAGGTACTGACCATTCTGGCACGTACCGGGGCCAATTCGCGCCAGCTCAAGCTCGAGTTGACTGAAGGGATGTTGGTGGCCAATGTGGAAGATGTCATTGCAAAAATGACGGCCTTGAAGGAACACGGCGTTGGTTTTTCACTCGACGACTTTGGCACCGGCTACTCGTCGCTCGCGCACCTGAAGCGGCTGCCGCTGGACCAACTCAAGATCGACCAGGGCTTTGTCAGGGACATCCTGACGGACCCCAATGACGCGGCCATCGCGCGCATGGTGATTGCGCTGGGCGACAGCATGGGGCTGGTGGTGATGGCAGAGGGCGTCGAGACCGAGGCACAACGTGAGTTTCTCGCCACCCAAGGCTGCCATGCCTACCAGGGCTACTTGTTCAGCCGACCGTTGCCCGCGATGGAATTCGAGGCCTTCATCACGCGCGGCTGATCACGCCACCGGCCTCACTCCACCACCTTCACCAGCTGCCCGGCCTTGGGCTCGCCACCACCGTAAAAACCATTGATCAGGCGCAACTGCTGTTCGGGGCTGGCCAGCGGAGAACTGCGTGCCATTTCGGGAAAACCGCCACGCGGATAAGGCACAGTCCGGATGTTCCAGGGCCGGGCGGCCGAGCGGTCCCCGGCGGTCATGGGGCGAAATGAGGCCTGTGCTTCCTGCAACCCACGGCGCGCACGCTGCAGCGCCAACGCATCCTTGCCGACGTAGGTCAGCAAATACAGGGTATTGGCCGGGCCACTCACCACGGTCGCTTCCATGGGCTGCGACTGCCCCTGCGCGTTGTTGCGAGCGCCCACAAAATGGGTGGCTTGCAGGCCATTGATAGTCAAGCGATCCGCCGTACCCTGAACCGGCTTGAGCAGGTTGCGAATGACTTCGTCATGGGTTTTGCCGGCCTGTGCGGGGACGGTTCGCATGACCAGCGCGGCATCACGTTCCGCATTGACCAGCGTGAGCTGCTCGGCCTCGTTTTGAATCTTCCAGCCTTGGGGCGCCGTGAGGGCAATGCCCAGTGCCGGGTGGTAAAAGTGGCGCCCCCGCGTCAGGCCCTGGTCCGCACTCTCGCCAAAAGCCAGGCCATGGATGGCCTGCAGGTAGCGGGTACGGCCTTCGTCGGTGTACTTGCCTTTGTACTGCGTTGCGAGCTGGCTGATCATCTGCAGCCGCTGGTCGTTGCTGGGGTGGGAAGACAGCCAGCTGCTTTGCGCCGGAGCAGAACGGCCTTCCATACGAGCCTGGTCGGCCGCAAAACGCTCTTGGTCCTTCAACACGGCAATGACATTGATCATGTTCCTGGGGTCGAAATTGCTGCGCGACAGGTACTCGGCACCCAGACCGTCGGCCTGCAACTCCTGGTCACGTCCGTAAGAGGCCACATAGCCGGAAGCAGCGGTTTGAGACACCTGGCTGGCCGCCTGCCCTGCGCCGGCCATGCCCTGGCTCTCCAGCACGGCCCCCAGAATGGACGCGGCGAGCACGCCCAAGCCCGCGTCCTGCGCACGCGTGGCGCGCTGGGCGCCATGGCGCGCCGTGACGTGACCGATCTCATGGCCCATGACGCCCGCCAGATCAGCCTCATCCTCCATGTAGGCCAGGATGCCACGCGTGACGTACACATAGCCACCGGGCAACGCAAAGGCGTTGATCTCAGGGCTGTCAAGCAATGTGAAGTGCCATTGCAGCTGACTGCGATGCGACTGCTTGGCCAGCCGCTGCCCCAGGTCATTCACATAGGCCTGAAGCCGGGCGTTTTTAACAACACCGTACTCTTGCAATACCTGCTGATGCGCCTTCTGGCCCTCGGCAATTTCGCTCTCTTCACTCATGACCGAGCGCTCGCTTTGGCCCGTCACCGGATTGATCACGGCACTGCCGCAGCCGGTCAACAAAACCGGGGCCAGAATCATCGAAAACAAGACGTGGCGCATAAGGTCTCCTTCAAGGCGCGGACCGTCCGCGCCAGCCCGCATTTTGCCCAAGAACGCCTCGCCCGCCCCCGAAGGAATGTGCGTTTGTGCCGGAAAAGGATAATCACCCCATGAGTACTATTGAAAACAAGACGGCCATGGCCGCCACCACATCTTCCGGCACCAGTTTTTCCAGCCTGCCGCTGAACCCCGCCACGCTGGAGAACTTGAACCAACTGGGCTACCTGGAGATGACCCCGATTCAGGCTGCGAGCCTGCCCATCGCCCTGTCCGGCAAAGATCTGATTGCACAGGCCAAGACCGGCAGCGGCAAAACCGCCGCTTTCGCGCTGGCCCTGCTGGACCGCCTGAACCCCCGCCGCTTCGCCGTGCAGGCGCTGGTGTTGTGCCCGACCCGTGAGCTGGCCGACCAGGTGACCATCGAGATTCGTCGTCTGGCCCGCGCCGAAGAAAACATCAAGGTTGTCACCCTGTGTGGTGGCGTGGCCTTGCGCGGCCAGCGCGCCTCGCTGGAACACGGCGCCCACATTGTGGTCGGCACCCCCGGGCGCGTGATGGACCACCTGGAACGGGAATACCTCAACCTGGAAGCCCTCAACACCCTGGTGCTGGACGAAGCCGACCGCATGCTCGACATGGGCTTCGTCGACGACATTACAACGGTCACCAAACAGTGCCCCAAAGAGCGCCAAACCCTGCTGTTTTCGGCGACCTACCCGGAAGGCATCGAGAAGCTGGCCAAACAATTCATGCGCGACCCGGTCCAGGTCAAGGTGGAATCACTGCATACCGAGAGTTTGATCGAGCAGCGTTTTTATGAGGTGACCCGCCACACCCGACTGGCCACCGTGGCACAACTGCTTAACCACTTCCGCCCAGTCAGCACGCTGGCGTTCTGCAACACCAAGCAGCAGTGCAAAGACCTGGTGACCTTTCTGCAGGAGCAGGGCTTCAGTGCCCTGGCGCTGTACGGCGAACTGGAGCAGCGCGAGCGCGACCAGGTGCTGGCGCAGTTTGCCAACCGCAGCTGTTCGGTGCTGGTGGCCACCGATGTGGCCTCGCGCGGCTTGGACATCACGCAGCTGGAGGCCGTGATCAATGTGGACATCACCCCCGACGCCGAGGTGCATGTGCACCGCATTGGCCGTACAGGCCGGGCCGGCGAGTCAGGCCTGGCGCTGAGCCTGGCCAGCATGAATGAGATGGGATTTGTGGGCAAGATCGAGCAATACCTGAAGCGTGAATCCGTCTGGCATAAGGTGGAGGAACTCATCCCCACCGGCAAGGGGCCCTTGCTGCCCCCGATGGTGACCCTGCAGATTCTGGGTGGCCGCAAGGAAAAGATTCGCCCTGGCGACGTGCTCGGTGCGCTGACGGCCGATGCGGGCTACACCCGCGAACAGATTGGCAAAATCAACGTGACCGAGTTCACGACCTTTGTGGCGGTGCAGCGTGATATTGCCCAGGAAGCCATGCAAAAACTCAACGCCGGCAAGGTCAAGGGCAAGAGCGTGCGCGTCCGGGTTTTGTAGCCTGTCAGGCTTGTAAGGTAAACCCTTACAGGCCGCGCATCCGTTTGCTGACTTCAGTTCATCGGGCTGGCAGATAAAGTTCCTCCAAGCGCCAAAGTATCCCCTTGGTGCTTTGAACCCACCGGAGAACCTTGATGACAACCACCGCCCTTGAACTCAATCCTTTCAGCCTGATGATGGAACCCGAGTTGGTGTTGCAAACCATGGAACGCTCGCAGCAACTGCGCGGCCTGCGCCGCCACAAACTGCGTCCGCTGGACAAGCCCCTGATTCCCTACACCCAGGAAGCCCTGGCCAGCCGCGCAGCCTTTGACGCCGCCATTGATGCGCAGGACCTCAAGGACCAGGCAGCAGCCTACTTGCTGAACTGAATCAGGCTGGATAATCCGGGCAGATGAAGTTTCTTCCCGGGATTTACTAAATGAGTTTTTGGCCCTCCAGCGGTTTTGACCAGCTGACACGCAATGCCCGTGGCTGGCTGGTGCCCACCGACGCGTACCTGCGGCTGTTTCTCGCACGCCCCGAGCTGGCCCTGGTACCGGAGTCTTGCGCCGCCGAGACCGCCTTGCACGCATCCCTGGCCGCATCGCCCGCACGTGCAGTCGCACCCGGCGAACTGGAGGCTGTTGAAGACCCGGATGCGCAAAGTAACTACCGCATGTTTCTGGGTTTTCGCGATGCCTTGCTGGCGGCGGGCACCCTGGAAGGCTATTACCTGCATTTGTTCCAGCGAGGGGGGATCGACATCCCGCCGCTGTTTGTCGACCTGATCGCGCAGGCGATCGTGCGCAACGTGCTGGACAAATCACAGGACGCTTTTGAGGTACGGGCGGCGGAAATGCTGTTTCGCCCCCAACGCATTTCCGTTCAAGAAGGGCAAATTCTCTCGGGCGACCGCGATGTGCTCGACCTGTACAACGAAACTGCCGGGCTGGGCGACCTGGGCCGCCTGCTCATGGAAGCCAAAGCGCCCCTGAGCACCGTGACACTGGAAGTGTTGCGCCCTGACAACGCCCCGCGCTACTGGCAACGCGATGAACGCCACACGTTCCTGCTGGATCTCACGCACGAGGTCACCAAAGACCTGAGCCACGGCCTGAGCTTCACCCTGACGCGCGCACGCTCGGGTTTGACCGCGCTGTCTCGGGTGCTGGAGAAATGGATCACCCATTTTTTGGGCGTGGTCGTCAGCATTCACCCTGAGCAAAAAATAAGCGACCAGGCTTGGCGGTGGCACGTCGGGCTGGACACGGAGTCCACAGCCCTGCTGAACGACCTGTACGAGGACCGGCCCGTGGAGCCTGAAAGCATGCAACGGTTGATCAGCCTTTTTCGCCTGGAATTTGCCAACCCGCTTGAAATGCGTGCCGATGTGGCGGGCAAACCCGTTTACCTCGGTCTGGCCATGAACAACGCCCGCCTGGTGCGGCTGAAACCCCAGAATTTGTTGCTCAATTTGCCACTTGCGGCCTTGATGTAGGACGCCTCAGGCCGCCCACGGCGGCGGCACAAGCCAAGTCCGGAGATAATCAGAGGTTTCTCAAATTAACTGGAGTTATTTCATGGCCAAGAACATTCGTACCGAAGCAGACCGTCTCGCAACCCCCCGCCCTGCGGCACCCAAGGGCGTGTGCTACACAGCCCCTCACGGTCAACTGCGCAGTCTGGAACGTGGCGCGTCCACCAATAACAAGAAAAACCCCGGCAAGCGTTGCAAAAAGGGCGGTTAATAAAAAAGGGCGGTATGACCGCCCTTTTGCATGGTGCGCCTGACAGGCGCATTTTTTTGCTATCCACTACATATTGCGCCGGTACTGCCCACCCACCTCAAACAAGGCATTGGTGATCTGGCCCAGCGAGCACACGCGCACAGCGGCCATCAGCACCTCAAACACATTCCCGTTCTCGATCAC
>NZ_JBWMAW010000022.1:0-52485 GCF_056521395.1 Rhodoferax sp. LS1R11 | reverse complement strand
GATGGCGTCGTTTTGCCTGATCGGGTTCTTCAAGTTCAGCGAGACGCGTCTGCTGGCTTACCTTGCCCCGCGCAAACACTGAGCTATTCACAATATGCAACGTATTGACCATTCGCTTTTGTCACCGAGTCTGGGCAGCCAGAAGACGCTGACCAGCTTTCACTTTGGCACACCGGGTCAGGGTCTCAAGATTTATATCCAGGCCAGTCTGCACGCCGAAGAACTGCCCGGCATGCTGGTAGCCCATCACCTGCGCGCCATGCTGGAAGCAGCCGAAGCGGCCGGTCAAATCAGTGGCGAAGTCATCCTGCTGCCTGTTGCCAACCCCTTGGGCCTGGCCCAGCGGGTGGACCACAAACCCATGGGGAGGTTTGACCTGGGCACCTCGGAAAACTTCAACCGCCATTACCCCGATCTCGCCAAAGCCGTTGAACCCTTGGTGCGCGACAAACTCACCGACGACCCGAAAGCCAATGTGGACCTGGTGCGCCAAGCCATGGGCAGCTACCTGCGTGACTGGGCGCCCACCAGCGAACTGCAAAGTCTGCGGCGCACACTGCTGACCTTGGCGCATGACGCTGACCGCGTACTGGACTTGCACTGCGACTGTGAAGGCGTGATGCACTTCTACACAGAAGAAGCCTGCTGGCAGGAACTGGAGCCTTTGGCCCGTTACCTGCGCTGTGAAACCATCTTGCTCGCCAGGAATTCAGGCGGTACGCCCTTTGACGAATGCCTGTCAGGAGCGTGGTGGCAGTTGGCCGAGGCCCTGAAACAGTCAGGCCAAGTCGTCGCGCTGCCACAAGGCTGCTGCAGCACCACCATTGAGTTACGCGGCGAGGCCGATGTCAGCCATGCCTTGGCAAAGACCGACGCGGCAGCCCTCTATGCCTACCTGCAACATCAGGGCGTCATTACAGGCTCGCAGCCACCTGCCGTACCGCCTTTGCAATGCCAGCCCACACCCACGGCCGGTTCGGAAACCCTGCATGCCCCAGCGGCGGGCGTGGTGGTGTTCGCTGCCCAGGTTGGCACACGGATGACCACCGGTGACCTGGTGGCCGAAGTGATTGATCCCATTGCCAACGTGACCCACCGGGTGCTGGCGGGCGTTGACGGCATCCTCTATGCACGCATCCGCGACCGCTACATCACCACCGGTGGCGAACTGGCCAAGATTGCCGGCGCCATCCCCTTCAGAACCGGTGAGCTGCTGGGCGCCTGAGCCCACTGCATTGCCTGGCCCACCCGAGAATCTGCCCCATGACTTCCACGCCCCTCAAACTCAAGGTAGACAACATCCACAAGCACTTTGGTGCCAATGAGGTGCTCAAGGGCGTCTCACTCACCGCCCACGCCGGTGATGTGATCAGCATCATCGGCAGCTCGGGCTCCGGCAAGAGCACGTTTCTGCGCTGTATCAACCTGCTGGAAAAACCGCACCAGGGCACGATCCAGGTGGCCGGTGAAGCGTTGCAGCTGGCACCTGGTCCCAACGGTGAACTTCATGCGGTCGATCCCAAGCAGTTGCAACGCCTGCGCACCAAGCTGGCCATGGTGTTCCAGCATTTCAACCTGTGGGCCCACATGACGGTGTTGCAAAACATCATCGAAGCCCCGGTGCATGTGCTGGGCGTGCCGCGGGACCAGGCCATTGCCACCGCCCGCAAGTACCTGGAGAAAGTAGGTCTGCAGGGCAAGGAAGACAGCTACCCCGCGCACCTGAGTGGCGGTCAGCAACAGCGTGTGGCGATTGCCCGCTCGCTGGCGATGGAGCCCGAGGTGATGCTGTTTGACGAACCCACCAGTGCGCTGGACCCGGAGCTGGTCTCCGAGGTGCTGAAAGTCATGAAGACGCTGGCGCTGGAAGGCCGCACGATGGTGGTGGTGACGCATGAGATGGGCTTTGCCCGAGAGGTGGCCAACCACCTGATCTTTCTGCACAAGGGGCTGGTGGAGGAGGAGGGTAATCCGGCTGAGGTGCTGAAGAACCCGAAGAGTGAGCGGTTGGCGCAGTTTTTGTCGGGTAGTTTGAAGTAGCTACCACACGACCTCCAGCGCACCGGCCACCAGGCGCACGCCCCGGCGCCCCATGGCCCGTGCTTCAGCTTCGTCGTGCGTGACCAAGAGTGTGGCCATGCCAGCGGCTTCTATGCGCTCCCTGAATTCCTGTTGCAAGGATTGACGCAACTCGGTGTCCAGCGCCGAAAACGGCTCGTCCAGCAACAAGGCACGCGGCGAGGTGATCAACGCGCGAGCCAGGGCCACACGCTGCTGCTCGCCACCCGACAGCGTCCACACCCTGGCCGTCAACTGGGCAGCGAGGCCAAAGCGGGCCAGCATGTCTGCAGCGCGCAAGCGGGCTTCCTTGCGGCCAAGCCTTTGTTCAACCAGCCCAAAAGCCACGTTGTCCTGCACGTTCAAATGAGGAAACAGGGCAAAGTCCTGAAACATCAGTGCAAAACCGCGTCGCTCGGGTGGCACGCGTGTGATGTCCTGGCCATCAAACCAGACACGGCCCTCATCCGGCTCTTCCAGGCCTGCCACGATCTTGAGCAAGGTGCTTTTTCCGCTGCCCGAAGGGCCTAACAAAGCGACGATTTCGCCGGGTGCCACCCGCAGGCTGACCCGATCGGCCAGCAGTTGCTGGCCATACCATTTACTGATGTTTTTTAATTCAAGCATGACTCAGTGCAGTCTGGCCACGTCGCGGTCCGGCAAAGGGGACGGATCGGGGCACGCGGCGGATGGACCCCGGGACGGGCCAATCAATCACCAAAAAGGCCAGCAAAGCCAACCCCATCAACAGACAGGCCAACACCATGGCAACGTCCATATTGGCAACACCGGGGCGGCCCAGGCGTTGATAAATCAGCGTTGTCAGCGTAACCCACTCCGGGCGCGACAAAAACAGGGTCACGGCAAACTCGCCCAAGGCGGTCGCAGCAGCAAAGGCCATGCCGCGCCGCAAGGCGGGCCCCAGCAGGGGCAGGGTCACACGCCAAAAAATCCGCCAGGGACTGGCTCCCAGCGTGCGTGCCACCTGGCTCAATTGGTTTGGCAAACTGTCCAGACCCGCTGCAAGTGACTTGGCAACAAAAGGATAGGCCAGCACCGCATAGGCCAATACCAGCAAACCCAGGCTCGCGGTCCACTGCGGGTAGAGCAGTAGCAGACCAAACGCCACTGTCACGGGCGACACCACAAACGGCAAAAAGGCGGCAGCCCGCCACAACACGGTCACCTGCGCGGTCATGGCATGGGCCAGACCCAACACGGTGGCCAGCACCAGCGCCATCACGGTAAAGCGCAAGGTGTTCCACAAGGCGGCCAGCGTCTCTGCATCCAGCAACGTCCCCCACGCCTGGGTGCCGGCCTGCGCCGCGCGCCAGACAATCGCCAGCACAGGCGCAGCACAAAAGAACGCCAGTACGGCCAGCGCGGTGCACAGCGCCAGCCATTGCCCGGTGCCTTGGGGTCGACGCAGCGGCACGGGATCCGCCCGGCCAGGTGCTGCCAGACGCTTTTCAAGCAAGGCGTAAACGAGGGCCACGCCCCCCGTCAGCAGCAACATCCACAGCGCCAGCGAACTGGCTTGTGCCAGCTGAAGCTCATGCGCCACCAGTGTGTAAATTTCCACTTCAACGGTGGCGTAACGCTGGCCACCCAGCACCAGTGCCAGGCCAAAACCGGCAAAACAATACAAAAAGATCAGGCACAGGCTGGAGGCCAGCCACGGCGCAATGGCGGGCAACTCCACCCGCCAGAAGGCACGCCAAGGCGTGGCGCCGAGGGAGCGAGCCGCCGTCACCCGCTGCGAACTGACCTGACCCAAGGCATCGACCCCCGCGCGCACCAACAGACACAGGTTGAAAAACAGGTTGCCGTACAGCAGCAACCAGGGCGTGCCCTGCAGGTTCACACCCAGCCAACGACTCAACACACCGTGCGGCCCCCACAGGGCCAGCACGCCCAGGGCGGCCACCAGGGTCGGCACGACAAAGGGGAGCATCAGCAAGCGCAGTGCCAGTGTGCGGCCGACAAAATCAAAACGGGCCAGCGCCCAGGCCACCGGCAGACCGAGCACCAGCGCCAGTACACAAGTCGCGCCCGCTTGGGCGAATGACCAGACGACACGCCAGCGCAAATAGTCGTCCTGCCACAGGGCCCAAGGCCCCAACGCCGCGGTCTGCGCCAGATCGCCGGACCCGCCCCAACCTTCCATGGCCAGACGCAGCAGGGGTGCTGCCAGCATCAACCCCAGCGCCGCCAGAGGCAGCAGGATCAATAACCAGCGCGCCAGCGGCTTCATGGCCTTACTTCAGGACCACCTGCGTCCAGCGGCTGACCCATTTGCTGCCTTTATCGGCCAGCGTCTGCGCGGGCAGGCTGTCAAACGTGGTGGGTTCGGGAGCGTGTCGCATCACCTCGGCGCGCGCGATGCGGGCATCCACCGGGTACATCCACATGCTGGTTTGCAACGCGTCCTGTGCAGGAGCCGAACGCAAGAATGCAATGAACTTTCTCGCCGCTTCGCGCTGGCCACCACCCTTGACGAGGGCGGCACCTTCGACCTGCCTGAACACCCCGCCCTTGAGGAACAGGCTGCCCGTGGGGGACTCGGTGATTTTTTCCTTGCTGTAAAACACCTCGGCCGCGGGGCTGGTGGCGTAGCTCACAACCAGCGGGTAGCTCCCGCCATTGCGGCTGAATTCGGTGTAATAGGCTTCGCTCCAGCCCTTGGCGACCTTCAGGCCATTGGCGCGCATCTTGGCCCACCAGCTGAACGCGTTTTCCTCGCCCATGCCCGCCACCGTGGCCAACAGGAAGGCGTAGCCCGGGCTGGAAGTGGCCGGGTTTTGCACCACCAGCCAATTGCGGTAGGCAGGCTGAGTCAGCTCGTCCAGCGATTTGGGCAGTGCCAAGCCGCTCTTGGCCACAGCAGCCTTGTCGTAGTTGAGTGTGACAAAACCGTAGTCCACGGCCACGGCCTGGGTGCCCAGCTGCGCGTCAAGACCATTGTTGGCGGTGGCGCTGGGTGCGGTGGTGCCGAAGTCGTCCAGCACATGGGCCGCCTGCGCCTTGGCAAGCAGGGCGTTGTCGATGCCAAAGACGACATCGGCCACGGGTTGGGCGCGGGTCAGAATCAGCTTGTTGAGCATTTCACCGGCGTCGCCGCCCTTGATGATGCTCAGCTTGACGCCCGACTGTGACTCGAACTTGGCCAACAGGGGCTTGGGCAGGGAAAACGAGCTGTGCACCATGACACGAAGCTCCGTCGCCGCAAAGGCCGGGCTGGTCAAGTGGCTGGCCGCGAGGGCGACTGCCCCCCAAACAAAAATCCGCCGATTCATCGCAAGTTCCTTTCAATGCGCCGGTTTCAGGGCGCATTGGCAAAGGAACAAACCGACAAACGGCGGACCTTCATCCCTCACGCTCCCTACGCTGGCATGACCCAGATCAGGTTGGTGGGGTATTTCTCAGTCCGCCTGTTGGCAGACACCCCCGGTGAAACCGGAATTGTAGACCCCGAAAACTCAGGCAGGTACGCCCAGCACGGTCAGACCGCCCACATACGGCTGCAATACGGCAGGCACCGTGATGGAACCGTCGGCGTTCTGGTAGTTCTCCAGCACGGCCACCAAGGTGCGGCCCACAGCCAGACCGGAGCCGTTCAAGGTGTGCACCAGCTCGTTCTTGCCCTGCGCGTTTTTGAAGCGGGCTTGCAAACGGCGCGCCTGAAAAGCCTCGCAGTTGGACACCGAACTGATCTCGCGGAAGGTGTTTTGTGCGGGCAGCCAGACCTCCAGGTCATAGGTCTTGCTGGCGCCAAAGCCCATGTCCCCCGTGCACAGCGACATCACGCGGTACGGCAGCCCCAGTTTTTGCAGGATGGCTTCGGCGTGGCCGGTCATCTCTTCCAGCGTCTCGTAGCTCCTGTCGGGGTGAACGATTTGCACCATTTCCACCTTGTCGAACTGGTGCTGGCGGATCAGGCCACGGGTGTCGCGCCCGGCGCTACCGGCCTCGGAACGGAAGCACGGGGTGTGCGCCGTGAGCTTGATGGGCAAGGCCGACTCGGCCACCACTTCATCACGCACGAAGTTGGTCAAAGGCACTTCACTGGTGGGAATCAGGTACAGCGCGGTGTGGTCCGGCTGGGCTTCGCCCTCCTGGCCGCCCTTTTTGGCAGCAAACAGGTCGCCCTCGAACTTGGGCAACTGGCCCGTGCCGCGCAGGCTTTCACCATTGACGATGTAAGGCGTATAGCACTCGGTGTAGCCATGTTCGCCGGTTTGCACGTCCAGCATGAACTGGGACAAGGCGCGGTGCAGGCGGGCAATCGGGCCCTTCATGACGGTGAAGCGCGACCCCGTGAGCTTGATGCCCATCTCGAAGTCCAGCCCCAGCGGCGTGCCGAGGTCCACGTGGTCTTTGACTTCAAAGTCAAAGACCTTGGGTGCTCCCCAGGTGCGCACGACCACATTGCCATGCTCGTCCTCCCCCACCGGCACACTCTCATGCGGCAGATTGGGCACGGCCAGCAGCAGGATCTGCAGCTCGTTCTGGATCTGCTCCAGACGCGTGGCGGACGTTTCCAGCTCCGTCTTGAGACCGCCCACCTCCGCCATCACGGCATCGACCTCGGCAGCACCGGCCGGACCTTTGGCCTTAAGCTGGCCGATTTGCTTGCTCAGGCTATTGCGCTTGCTCTGCAACTCTTCCGTGCGCATCTGAATGGTCTTGCGCTCGGATTCCAATGCGCGAAACGCCTCGACGTTGAGGAAAGCCTGTGGCTTTTTGCGGGTCTCAAGGCGCGCAATGGCAGATTCGAGGTCTTTTCGGAGAAGGGTAATGTCTAGCATGGTCGGATTTTAATTTTTGAAGTCGAGGGCATTGGGCTAAATTGATTGAGATTGGCGCTTGACATGAATTTATACGAATAATGGCTGCAGCCCCCGTAAAACGTGCACAAACAGCTATCAATAAAGGAGCGATTTAAATCAGGACGACTCATGCCGGGTGAACCCGTTGACGTCCACGCCCTGCCCATGCGGATCAAGTTTCAGGCCCTTGGGCAGCGGGAACTTCACGGTTTCCTGAATGCCGGCCATCTTGCGCACCGACACCGCGCCCAGCGCCTTGATACGGTCGATCACTTGCGCGACCAGCACCTCGGGCGCCGACGCACCGGCCGTGAGGCCAACCGACTGGCGGCCTTCAAACCACGCCGCCTGCAACTCGTCGGCGCTGTCCACCATGTAGCTCTCGGTGCCCAGCTTGCGCGCCAGCTCGCTCAGGCGGTTGCTGTTGGAACTGGTGGGGCTGCCCACCACGATCAACACGTCCACCTGGGGGCTCATGATTTTCACGGCGTCCTGGCGGTTTTGGGTGGCGTAGCAAATGTCCTGCTGCTTGGGCTCGCGCACGTTGGGAAAGCGCGCCTTCACGGCGGCCGCAATCTCGGCCGCGTCGTCCACGCTGAGGGTGGTTTGCGTCACCACGGCCAACAGCTCGGTCTGGCCGGGCTGCACCCGCGCCACATCGGCCACGTCTTCCACCAGATGAATGCCGCTCTCCAGTTGGCCCATGGTGCCTTCCACCTCGGGGTGACCTTTGTGGCCGATCATGATGAACTCATAACCTTCCTTGTGCAGCTTGGCCACTTCCACATGCACTTTGGTTACCAGTGGACAGGTGGCGTCAAAAATGGAGAAACCCCGGGCGGCGGCTTCGTCCTGCACCGCGCGGCTCACGCCATGAGCCGAAAAAATAAGGGTCGATCCGGGCGGCACGTCGTCCAGCTCTTCAATGAAGATGGCGCCTTTGGCCTTGAGGTCATTGACCACATAGGTGTTGTGCACAATTTCGTGGCGTACATAAATGGGGGCGCCAAACTTCTGCAGCGCGCGCTCCACAATTTCGATGGCCCGGTCCACCCCGGCGCAAAAGCCGCGGGGTTCGGCCAGCAGGATTTCCTGCGGGGCGTGGGTGACAGAACCGGCGTTCATAGGACCCCAATCACGTGAACTTCGAAGGTCACGGGTTGGCCCGCCAGCGGGTGGTTGAAATCAAACAGCACGGCGTCTCCCTTTTCGTCACTGCGGAATTGTTGAACCGACCCGGCAAACTGGCCCTTGCCGTCCGGCGTGGGGAATTGCACCACATCGCCCACGGCGTACTGGGCGTTGGCGTCGCCCATCTCGATGAGCACCTTGTGCGCCATCCACTGCAGCATGTCGGGGTTGCGCTCGCCAAAGGCGGCTCCGGCCGGCAGCTCCAGCGTGGTGCGGCTGCCCTCGGCCAGGCCGAGCAACCGGGCCTCGACGGCGGGCGACAACTCGCCGGTGCCCAAAGTCAGCGTCGCGGGCTTGCCCTCGAAGGTATTGATCACGTCACCCGCGGGCCCGGCCATGCGGTAGTGCAGCGTGAGAAAGGAGCCCGGTTGGACACGGATGGGGGTGGAGGTCATGTGAATCCCGGAATAAAGGCTGAAAAATCGGTGCCGACGCGCCACGGCATTTGGCGAATAAACTGCCTTCATTGTAAAAGGCCGACCCATGCCCCTGAAAGACCTTCCCCCTGATGCCCGTCCGCGCGAAAAGCTGCTGGCGCGCGGCCCCGGCGCCCTGAGTGACGTTGAGCTGCTGGCCATCCTGCTGCGCACCGGAATCCAGGGCAAGGGCGTGCTGCAAATGGCGCAGGAACTGTTGCAGCTCAAGACCAGTGCCAATGACAGCGACGGGTTTGACGGCATTGCCGGGCTGCTGCACGCAACGGCCGACGACCTCAAGCGCATCAAGGGCCTGGGCCCGGCCAAGCGGGCTGAAATTGTGGCGGTGCTGGAGTTGTCGCGCCGGGCGCTGGCCCAGCAACTGAAGGAACGCACCGTGTTTGCCACGCCGGACGCTGTCAAGCACTACCTGCAGTTGCACCTGGCGGCCAAACCGCATGAGGTGTTTGCCGTGTTGTTTCTGGACGTGCAAAACCGCCTGCTGGCGATGGAGGAGCTGTTTCGCGGCACGTTGACGCAAACTTCGGTGTATCCCAGAGAAGTCGTGCTGCGCGCCCTGCACCACCAGGCCTCCGCCGTGGTGCTGGCGCACAACCACCCCAGTGGCTCGGTGCAGCCGTCGCGCGCGGACGAGGCGCTGACGCAAACCCTCAAAACCACGCTGGCTCTGATTGATGTGCGCGTGCTGGACCACATCATCGTGGCACCGGGGGAAGCGCTCTCCATGGCGGAGCGGGGTTTGTTATGAGCGGCAAAGGGGTCAAGGTGAGCAGCCTGGCGGACCTGAAAACCGTCAAGCGCGAGATTGAAGCGCAGGCCTTGCGTCAGGCCCAGCGGGCCGCCGAGCAGGCCCGTTCCCAACAGCAAACCGTCACGGAAAGAGATCTTTTCATTCGGGCTGCAGGTGTGGTCAAACCCTTGCCGGACAAGCGGCGGGCGCTCCTTAAAAAAGAGCAAGCGGCACCCCTGCCCATGCAATACCAGCGCGATGAACAGGCGGTGCTGATTGAAGCCATCAGCGACGAATTTGATGTCAGCACCCTGCTGGAAACCGATGACCACCTGAGTTTTCGCCGCCCCGGCATTGGCACCGACGTCACCCACAAACTGCGCCGGGGCGACTGGTCCATCCAGCGCCAGCTCGACCTGCACGGCCTGCGCAGCGACGAAGCACGGGAACGCCTGAGCCTGTTCATTCGCGAGTCGCACAAGCAGGGCATCCGCTGTGTGCGCGTGGTGCACGGCAAGGGCCTGGGCTCACCCGGCAAGGCGCCGGTGCTCAAGAACAAGGTGCACAGCTGGCTGGTGCAAAAGATCGAGGTGCTGGCCTTTGTGCAAGCCAAACCGGCCGACGGCGGCGCCGGTGCGCTGGTGGTGTTGCTCCAGTCGCGCCGGGTCACCCGGCTCTGAGGCGCGACGCTTTTGTCCCCTGAGGGAGGCTGAAGGTCAGATGCCCACGGTCAGCGTGGCCACATAGCCCGCGCTGACGCTGCCCGTGACAGTCGCCATCTGCGTGGCGGCGCCGTCGTTACCAAAAACATTATCCGTACCCAGTGAAATCGCCGCGAGATTGGACACGCTGGCGCCGTAGCCGGTGGTGGCAAACACCGTGTCGCACACCGCCTTGGACAAGGCGAGCTGGGAGGTTTTGACCTGGTCGCTGACTGGCGTGGTGATGACAGCGTTCAGGCTGGCATAGACCTCAAAGTGGATGTGCGGCCAGCGCCCCGAATAACACGCCGGAAAGATGGTGGTGAAAGTCACCTCGCCGTTGCTGTCGGTCACCTGCACACCGCGCAGGTAGTTTTCGGCTGTGACGCCGCTGGAATACATGGAATACAAACCTTCGCGGCTGCAATGCCACAGGTATATGGCATAGCCCGCCAACGAGGCACAACTGGCACTGGCGCTGACCAGCTTGAGCGTGACCGTGAGCGGCACGCCCTGTGCGACGGTGCTGGAGCCCACAATGCTGGCGCGAATATCGGACCGCACAATGCCCGACAGCGTGAGCGCGTTGGCAATGCCGCTGCCATTGCTGTTGGAGCCATCACCGGGATAGGGCCCCGCCGTCTCGGTCGGAATGACGGAGCAGGAGCCGGTTGTTGTTGTCGTGGCGGCGGCGGTTGCCGCTGAGCTGATGCCGCCGTCCCCACCGCCACCACCGCAGCCGATCAAAGGGAGTCCCATGACAGAACCGGCCGACAACCAGCGCAAAACACGGCGCCGGTCGGGTGCTGTCTGGATCAGGGTTTCAAGGTCGTGCGCGAGTCCGTGGTCATGCGCATGAAGGAGGTTTTGCAGGTCAGAAATGCTCATTCGTGCATTGTGGCCACCCTCTGTACCAACAATATCTAGGCCATGTAAAGATACATGTACCCAGCAACAAGCCCCCGTTACTCCGGCATGTTGCGCATGAAATCGGCCGTCTGGAAGAACGACTCGCGCAACCGGCTGCGCAAATCCTCGGGCACGCCGGTCTCGCCCATGGCCTGGTCCATGCACGCAACCCACTGGTCACGCTCCGGAACGCCCACCTTGAACGGCAAGTGGCGTGCGCGCAGACGCGGGTGGCCAAACCGTTCGATGTAATGCTGCGGCCCACCCAGCCAGCCGCACAAAAACCAGAACAAGCGCTGGCGCGCATTGTCCAGCTCAGGACCATGTGCAGCGCGCAGGGCGCTGTAGCCGGGCTCCAGGTCCATCAAGTCATAAAAGCGCTCGGCCAGCGCCTGCACACGGGCTTCGCCGCCGATCCACTCGAAGGGCGTGGCGAATTGGGGTTTTTCTTGTATTTTCATGATCAAATCGGGCTCTAGCCCAGGTGGTACATGCGCTAGTAGCTATAAATTAAGTAGCAAAATACACTCATCGCGCAGGCCTGAATTATTGCGCAGCGCGGCGCAGCGTCTCCACTACGGGGCGGCGCAGCACTTCGCGCAGGCCCCACCAACCCGCCGCCAGTGCCAGCAGCGCCCCGCTGAGGGAGCCAAACACGGGCACCCACAGCGAGACGGTCCACTCGAACTCGAACACGTATTTGGCCAGCGCCCAGCCCACGATGGTGGCCACCACCGAGGCCAAAAACCCCGCCAGCAAGCCCACGCCCATCAGTTCGGCCCGCTGCACCTGGCGCAGCAGGCTGCTTTGCGCGCCCACGGCCCGCATGATGGCGAACTCACGGGCGCGCTCCTCCCGCGTGGCAGTTACCGCGGCAAACAGCACCACCAGCCCGGCGGCCAGCGTGAAGCCGAACAAAAACTCCACCGCGCTGATGACCTGGTCCAGCACCCGCTGAATCTGCGTGATGGTGCTGGTCATGTCCACCGCGGTGATGTTGGGGAAACTGCGCACCAGGGCGTTGTCAAACCCGGGCGTGGCCGGGGCCTTGAAGGCGCTCATGTAGGTGCTGGGCACATTGGGCAGGCTGGCCACCGGGTACATGGCAAAGAAGTTGGCGCGCATGGAGCCCCAGTCCACCTTGCGCAACGAGGTGATTCTGGACTCGGTCTGCGCTCCGCCCACGTCAAAACTCAAGGTATCGCCAAGCTTCAGGTTCAGGGTTTTGGCAATGCCCTCCTCCACGCTGATGGCGCCCTGCTCATCCTCGGTCCACTTGCCGGCCACCACCACGTTTTGCGACGGCTTGACGGCGCTGTGCGACAGGTTGAACTCGCGGTCCACCAGCCGTTTGGCGCGGTCGTCCACGTAGTCATCGGGCGTGATCGTTTTGCCGTTGATGGCCACCAGCCGCCCGCGAATCATGGGGTACCAGTCGAACTTGCTCACGCCGCCGTCGCGCAAGGCCTTGGTGAACGCCTCGCCCTGCTCGGGCATGACGTTGATGACAAACCGGTTGGGGGCGTCAGGCGGCGTGGCTTTGCGCCAGCTGCTGATCAGGTCGGTGCGCAAGAGCACGAGCAGCACCAGCGCCAGCAAGCCCACGGCCAGTGCGCTGATCTGCACCACCGCGTAGGCGGGGCGTGCCGAGATTTGCCGGGTCGCGAGCACCAGCCAGCGGGGTGCCGTGGTCTCATTCACGCTCTTGCGCAACAACTTGACGGCCAGCCAGCTCAGGCCAGCAAACACCAGGGCCGCCCCCGCAAAACCGCCAACCGCAATCAAACCCAGTTTGACATCGCTGCTGGCGGCCAGTAGCAAGGTGGCAAAGCCAGCCACCCCCAAGGCCAATACGCCGATGGAGGCGGGTTTGAGGTTGCCCACGTCGCGGCGAATCACGCGCAGCGGCGGCACTTGGGCCAGTTGCAGCACGGGCGGCAGGCCAAAGGCCAGCAGCAAGGTGAGCCCCATGCCCATGCCAAACAGCACCGGCCAGATGCCAGGTGGCGGCAAAGCCGCGTCCACCAGGCCCGCCAACAGCAGCACAAACACGTAATGCACGGCGTAGCCAAACGCCACGCCCAGGCCGCTGGCCAGCAGGCCAATGACCGTGAACTCAAAGGCATAACTCGACGCAATGGTGCGCTGGCTCAGGCCCAGCACGCGCAGCATGGCGCAGTCGTCCAGGTGGTTGGCGGCAAAACCGCGCGCCGCCAGCGCCACCGCCACGGCACTCAGCAGCGCCGAGAGCAAGGCAATGAGGTTCAGAAATTTCTCGGCCCGCTCCAGTGTTTGCCCCACCTCGGGGCGCCCGCCTTGCAACGACTCCACGCGCAGGCCGCGAACCTCGGGTTTTTTGACTTCTTCCTGCGCCCAGGTCACAAAGCTTTTAACGCGGCTGTCAGCGCCAGCCACGGCCAGGCGATAAGTGAGCCGACTGGCGGGCTGAATCAATTTCGTCGCCTCCAGATCGGCACGGTTGATCATCACGCGCGGCGCAAAGCTCATGAAACCGGCGCCTCGGTCGGGCTCGTTGACAATGATTTTTGAAATGCGCAGGCTGGCGTCACCCAGCAGCAGTGTGTCCCCCATGGCCACACCCACGGCCTCCAGCAAAGGCGCCTCGATCCAGGCCTCGCCTTGGGCCGGGATGTCACGAGTCATGGTACCCGGCCCGTCCGATCCCGTACTGACTTTCAGACTGCCCCGCAAGGGGTAGCCTGGCTCAACGACCTTCAAGGCCACCAGCTTGCTGCCACCGCCCTTGCCATCCGGCGCGCGCGCCATGGTCGGAAAGCCCAACGTTTGCACCACGTCCAGCCCCAGAGAGCGGGCTTTTTCGGTGAACATGGCCGGTGTCGGGTTGTCGCTGGAAATCACGGCATCGCCGCCCAGCAGCTGGCGCGCGTCCCGCTGCAGCCCGCCCTTGAGCCGGTCGGCAAAGAAGCCCACGGCGGTCAGCGCGGCCACCGCCAGGGTCACCGCCACCATGAGTAAACGCAGTTCGCCGGAGCGCAGATCGCGCCACAAAGAGCGCCAGCCCAGACGCCAAAAAGAAATATTCATGCCGCTACCTTATCGCACTCAGGGCGGCGTTGCTGCCCGCACGCGGTATAGGCTTGCGACATGGACTTGATATCGGACGGCAGCGGCCTGCCTGCCGGAGGTATTGCGTGTGCTGGCGTACTGACTTGTCCGCCACATCAGCGTAACTTTGGCCCGTGTTTGATAGCCAACGTGATGTGAATGCAATGACGTCCCCATAAATGGAGTTCAAAATGAAAATGAAAGCTGTCTTAGCCACCATCATGGCCCTGTTCCTGCTGACAGGAGGAAGCGCGTTTGCGCAAGGAAACGGGCGTGGAAATGGAAGCGGAAATGGACATCGCGATGACAATTGTCGGGGTGGCCAGAAACATTGCAACCCGGGACAAGACCGTCGTGACAACAACGCACGCCGTTCGCCGCCCTCACAAAACCAAGGGCGCCCAGACTTCAATCAGCGTCAGGACGAACGTGGTGCAGGCCCAGACCATGCATTTCACAGAGGCGGGCGACTTCCGATCCAATACCGCAGCAAGCAATATGTAGTGGACGACTGGCGTGGTCACCATCTCAGCGCCCCGCCCCGCGGTTACCACTGGGTTCAATCAGGCAGTGACTATCTTTTGGTCGCCATTGCAACCGGCGTCATCCTGCAACTATTGTTGAGCAACTGAGGCTGCGGCAACCTGCAGCCGCGAGCCCGCCAACTCGGGCTGCAACTGCAGACGCTCGATGCCGCTGTAGCAAAGAAAGCGTTTGTTGGTGGCACGGCCAATCGTGCACAGGCCGATACGCTGGGCCACCTCATGGCCCATCTGCGTGATGCCGCTGCGTGAGACCACAATGGGCACGCCCATTTGCGCCGACTTGATCACCATCTCGCTGGTGAGTCGCCCGGTGGTGTAGAACACTTTGTCGTGCCCGGACATCGCTTGGGCGTCCTGCATCCACATCCAGCCTGCGATGGTGTCAATGGCGTTGTGACGCCCCACATCTTCAACAAAAACCAGCATGGTGTCGCCACGAAACAGGGCGCAACCGTGCACCGAGCCCGCTGACTTGTACGTGCTTTCTTGAAGGCGAATGGCGTTGACGATGCCGTAGAGTTGCGATTGCAGCAGCGTGGCCTGCGGCAGCACCAGGGTGTCCACTTCCGCCATCAGGTCGCCAAAGACGCTGCCTTGTCCACAGCCGGTAGTGACCACCCGCCTGGACGTGCGCGCCTCGATGTCGGAGATGCCTTGGCGCGTCTTGACGGCCGCCACGCCCACCTCCCAATCCACAGTGATGGACTCCACCTCCTGCACCGATTGAACCAGCCGCTGGTTGCGCAAAAACCCCAGCACCAGCAATTCCGGGTGGGCGCCCAGCGTCATCAGGGTCACCAACTCGCGCTTGTCCACGTACACGGTCAATGCCCGCTCAGCGGGAATCGACACCGTATCGGCTTCTCCAAACTCATTGATCACACGCACCTCACGCGTCAAAGGCGCGCGGGCTTGCGTCAGGCGGGGCAGCAGTTTCAGGATTTTTTGGCCGGTTCAGCCGCAGGGGCTGCAGCAGCGGGTGCGGCAACAGCTGGCGTGTAAACAAAAGGCCCGGGGTCAGCACAGGGCGGTGTTGCAGCGGCAGGGTTGACTTCTTTGCCCGCGGCCTTGGACGCCTTGAAATAGTAACCCGCCGCATTGTCCTGCGCCTTGCACAGCTGAAAACCGTCCACCTTGCCGCTCCAGGCCGTCTTGGCAGCCGCTTCGGCAGCCTTGGCCTTGGCCTCGTCCGACAAGGCGGGCAATTTGGCGAACACGGCCGACGCCGTGACCAACGTCAAGGCCGCCACGGCTATTTGATACAAAGGTTTTTTCATAAATACTTTCTCAAACTTGAACGTGTTGACCAGGCGCTGACACCGGCGTGCGCTGCGCCGCAATCTTGCCACTCTTGATGTCATTGAGCCACAGCTCGTGGTGTTCCCTGGCCCAGGTCTCGTCCACGTAACCGGTTTTCATGGCTTTGTAGGCGCCGTCCATGCCGATGGTGCCCATGTAGATGTGCCCGATGAACATCACCATCATCAGCACAGTCGCCACGGCATGCACCATGTGGGCGATCTGCATGGTGCTGCGCTCGTACACCAGCCCCGGCACCAATTTGTCCATGACCAGGCCCGAGCCCACCACAATCAGGCCCAAAAACATCACACCGCCCCAAAACACCAGTTTCTCGCCCGCATTGAACCGGTGCGAAGCCACCTCTTCACCTGACAGCAGACCGCCGCCTTTGGCCAGCCAGGTCAGATCTTCCTTGCGGGGAAGGTTGTCTTTGAGGAAGGTAACAAACACCACCACCAGGGACACCGCAAACAGTGGTCCGGCAAAGTTGTGGGCATTTTTCAACACATAGGTTAACCAGCCAAACAGCGTTCCGCCCAAGATGGGGTAGAGGAAAAATTTGCCAAAGGCCATCACCAGGCCAGAGATGGCCAGGATGCTGAAGGCAATCGCATTGCTCCAGTGCGCCGAACGCTCGAACGGTGTGAAGCGCTCTATCTTGCGGCCGGTCTCGGCACCGTGCAGCGCCATGCTGCCCTTGCGCCAGTAAAACAGCGCAATGGCACCCAAGACAATCAAAATCAGGGACCCACCGTAGGGGATGATCCAGTTATTGCGGACCTGGCGCCACGCCTCACCGGCGTTGGTCAGGCGGGAACCCGGGTACTGCACAAACGGCTGAATCAGGGTACCGGCCTCAGGCGCCTCGGACACCGGCAGGCTGCTGTAGCCCCTCACCCCCGAGCCGACCTGGCGCCACATGGGCGCGTTGTTGCCAGGCTGCACTTTGGCACGCTCGCCATTGGTTTGCGTGGCATACCCCGGCTCGTTACTCGCGTCAGGTTTCACATCCAGAATATTTTGGCTCTTGATACCACCCACGTCAGGCGCCGCGACGATGGCCGCCGGGGCATCCGGGCTGACCGGTTTGTCTTGCGCCGCTGCGCCACCCCATACCAGGGCCAGCAACAAGGCGGCAAAAAAGGCTTGTTTCATCAGGGCCTCCTGTCAGTTCATTCGGCTGTAGTCGTTCTGGCCATATTGGTTGCGGGCCTTCAACTGGGATTCCCAGCTGGCCTGGTCGCCCTGTTTCCAGCCGCCTTCGGCAAACGCCTTGCCGGTGCCGGTGGAGGGCGACGCATCATGTTTGTTCGTCCCCAGCGTTTGCGGTTTTTCACCGCAAGCGGACAACAAGGCGGCCAGCGCCACGATCATCAAAACAGGCTTCATGACTTGGCTCCTTCAGGTGCAGCCACCACAGGCTGCCCGGCTTGCTTGGATCCATAGGCGGTGCCCCAACCCCACACTTCAGCGCCCTTGCCGCGCTTGAGCACGCGGTTGCGGAAGATGTCGGCCACCACATCGCCATCACCGGCGATCAACGCTTTTGTCGAACACATCTCGGCACAGATCGGCAGCTTGCCTTCAGCCAGGCGGTTGCGACCGTATTTTTCAAACTCGGCTTCGCTGCCATTGGCCTCCGGCCCCCCCGCACAGAACGTGCACTTGTCCATCTTGCCGCGCACACCAAACGTGCCCTGCGACGGAAACTGGGGGGCGCCGAACGGACAGGCGTAAGAGCAATAGCCACAACCAATACACACATCCTTGTCGTGCAACACCACACCTTCATCGGTGCGATAAAAACAGTTGACAGGGCACACGGCCATGCAAGGAGCATCGCTGCAGTGCATGCACGCCACCGAGATGGATTTCTCACCGGGCACACCGTCGTTCAAGGTCACCACACGGCGGCGGTTCACACCCCAGGGAACTTCATGCTCGTTCTTGCAGGCGGTCACGCAACCGTTGCACTCAATGCAACGCTCTGCGTCACAAACAAATTTCATACGTGCCATGTGTTTCTCCTTATGCTTTTTCGACGTTGCAGACCGTTGTCTTGGTCTCTTGCATCATGGTCACGCTGTCATAACCATAGGTGGTACCGGTATTGATGGCCTCGCCACGCACGATGGGCGCGGCCCCCGACGGGTAATAGGCCAGCATGTCGGCGCCTTGCCAGCGACCCGAAAAATGGAAAGGCATGAACACCGTGTCCGCGCCCACCCGCTCAGTCACCAGCGCCTGCACATTCAGGCGTGCGCCCGTGGGGGTTGAAACCCACGCCCGCTCCCCATTGCGAATGCCTTTGTCAGCCGCCACCTTGGGATTGATCTCGATGAACATCTCCTGCTGCAACTCGGCCAGCCAGGGGTTGGAGCGGGTCTCTTCGCCACCGCCCTCGTACTCGACCAGGCGCCCCGAGGTCATGATGAACGGGAACTTCTCGTGCACCTTGTCGGCAATGTTCTTTTGCTGCACGGTCTTGAACAGCGTGGGCAAACGCCAGAACGCCTTCTTGTCGTCGTGTGTGGGGTACTTCGCCACGAGGTCAGGCCGGATGCCGTACAAAGGCTCACGGTGCTGAGGAATCGCGTCGGGAAAGTTCCACACCACGGCGCGCGCCTTGGCGTTGCCAAACGGATGGCAGCCATGCACCTGCATGACCACGCGCTGGATGCCGCCGGAAAGATCGGTTTTCCAGTTCTTGCCTTCGGCTGCGGTTTTTTCCGTATCCGTCAGGTCATCCCACCAGCCCAACTTCTTGAGCAACACATGGTCAAACTCGGGGTAGCCCGTGGTGATGTCTGCGCCCTTGGAATGCGAGCCATCTTCGGCCAGCAGGTTCTTGCCTTCCCGCTCCACACCAAAGTTTGCGCGAAAATTGCCGCCACCTTCCATCACGTGTTTGGACGTGTCGTACAAATTGGGCGAGCCGGGATGCTTGATTGCGGCCGTGCCGTAACAAGGCCAGGGCAGACCAAAGTAATCGCCCGTGAAGTCGTAGCCGGTCTCCTTGTCCTTGCCGCCTTTGGCCCTGAGCGTTTTAACGTCAAAAACGTTCATGTTGCGCATGTGCGCCTTCAGGCGCTCGGGGCTCTGACCGGTGTAGCCAATGGTCCAGCAAGACCCATTGATTTCGCGCAGGATGTCCTCAGGCATGGGCTCGTCCAGCCCTTTGACCTTCTGCATCTTGTAGTTCTTGGAAAGTTCCTTGCCAAAGCCCAGCTTGTCAGCAAACTGCTGCATGATCATGTGGTCACTGCGGCTTTCCCACAAAGGCTCGATGACCTTCTCGCGCCATTGCAGGGAACGGTTGGACGCCGTACACGAGCCGCTGGTTTCAAACTGGGTGGCCGCTGGCAGCAGGTACACCGCGCGGTTGGGATTCAGATCCTCGGTCTTGCCCGGCATGGCCGCCATCGCCGCCGTGGCGGACGGATAGGGGTCCACCACCACCAGCAGATCGAGCTTGTCCATGGCGCGCTTCATCTCCAGACCACGGGTCTGCGAGTTGGGAGAATGGCCCCAATAGAACACACCGCGCAAGTTAGAGTCCTGGTCGATCAGCTCGTTTTTCTCCAGCACACCGTCAATCCAGCGCGACACGGTGATGCCCGGCTTGGTCATCATGGCGGGCGATGAAAAGCGTCCTTTGATCCACTCGTAATCCACACCCCAGACCTTGGCAAAGTGTTTCCATGAGCCCTCGGCCAGGCCGTAATAGCCGGGCAGCGAATCAGGGTTCGGGCCCACATCCGTGGCGCCCTGAACATTGTCATGACCGCGGAAAATGTTGGTGCCGCCACCGGACTTGCCCACATTACCCAAAGCCAATTGCAGAATGCAGGAAGCCCGCACGATGGCATTGCCCGTGGTGTGCTGGGTTTGCCCCATGCACCAGACCACCGTGCCAGGCCGGCTCTCGTTGAGCATGGTCGCCACCTTGAGTACCTGGGCCTCGTTGACACCACAGGCCTCCTCCACCTTGTCGGGCGTCCATTTGGCCAACACCTCTTCCTTGACCTTGTCCATGCCGAAGACACGGTCGTTGATGTACTGCTTGTCTTCCCAGCCGTTCTTGAAAATGTGAAACAGCAGACCAAACAAAAACGGAATATCGGAGCCCGAACGGATGCGCACGTACTCGTCGGCCTTGGCGGCCGTGCGGGTGAAGCGCGGGTCCACCACAATCATCTTGCAACCCGACTCCTTGGCGTGCAGCATGTGCAACATGCTCACCGGATGGGCTTCAGCCGCGTTCGACCCGATGTACATGGCGACCTTGCTGTTTTGCATGTCGTTGTACGAGTTGGTCATGGCGCCATAACCCCAGGTATTGGCAACCCCCGCCACCGTGGTGGAGTGGCAGATACGCGCCTGGTGGTCGCAGTTGTTGCTGCCCCAGAAGCTGACAAACTTGCGCAACAGGTAGGCCTGCTCATTGTTGTGTTTGGAAGAACCGACCCAGTAAATGGAGTCTGGCCCACTGGCCTTGCGCAAGTCCACCAGCTTGGCGCTGATTTCGCTCAACGCCGTGTCCCAGCTGATGCGCTCGTACTTGCCGTTGACCAGTTTCATGGGGTAGCGCAGGCGGTACTCGCCGTGACCGTGCTCACGCAACGCGGCCCCCTTGGCGCAATGTGCCCCCAGATTGATGGGCGAGTCAAATACCGGGTTCTGGCGCACCCAGACCCCGTTTTCAACCACGGCGTCGACTGCACAGCCCACCGAGCAGTGCGTGCAAATCGTGCGTTTGATTTCTATCTTGCCATCACCCACTAGCCCGGCGCCCGTGGCAGCCTTGGCTTTCTTCACCAGCACCAGTTGCGAGGCAGCAAGGCCTGCGCCCACGCCCAGGCCGGAGCGGCGCAAAAACGCGCGACGGTCCATCGTGGGCAGTGCCTGGGACAAGCCGCGACGCAAGCTGTGTACAAACGGCGAACGGGCAGATGAATCGGACGAACCCGACTTCTTGGTTAACAACATGTGACTCTCCAAAGGCGAGGTGGTCCGCCGAAATTAGACTTGCGTGGTCTTGTAATACTGCTTGACGTGGGCACTCAGCGAGTAACCGCCGCCTTTTTCGGGCGCTGGTTTGGGCTGCAATTCGGCACTGGTCGGAGACTCCTGCACCGAGGGCAGCAAACTGGCCACAGCGGCGATCGCACCCGCCGTGCCGGCACCCGCGAACAAGGTGCGCCGCGACAGTTTGGTCGTGGATTGATTCATGCTCTTGTCTCCTCAAATATTCCACCTAGGAACAAAATTGCCTATCTAAAGTGCGCCTAATCTACCACCACTCAACGATTCAGCAACAAGGAAAAACCCTTTCCACCATGGCGCCCGCGACACCGTACCATTTGCGAAAAATGGCGTGTTAATGAGCGCATCATTGAAGCAAATATCAGCAGAAAACGTGCCAGACAAAAGAGCCAGCTCTTCCGCCTTACAAATCAACGACTTGACTTTTTTTACGCATCAAGAGCCGAACAATTTTGACAACTTGTCAGGAATTTCGCGACAAGTTGTCGCAAAAATCGGCAGCTTGACCCACTGAGTTCGACCAGCGTGAGTTGGCTTACATCAACGCACCTGACAGAAAAAGCGGATTACCCGAGTAAATTAGTCGGATCTCCATCTCAAATTGACCACACGAGTGAGCTCCACGCAGTGAATCCAACACCCCTCAGCCCGCTACACGAAAAAACCATGGAGGGCTGGCCTTACTGGTCGATTCTGATCGTCGACGACGAGCCCGGCATGCGCAACTTCCTGGTCAAGACCCTGGTTCCGCGATGCCAGACCGTGATGCAGGCGGGCAGTGCCGAAGAAGGTGCCGACCTGCTGCGCAGCCACCACATCGACCTGATCATCCTGGACATTTCGCTGCCCGGGCGCAGTGGCGTGAGTTGGCTCAAGGCGTTGCGCGAACAGGGCTACTCGGGGCGCGTCATTTTGATCACGGCCTTTGCCGATCTCGACACCGCCATTGAAGCCTTGCGGGCCGGCGCCTCTGATTTCATCCTCAAACCCTTTCGGGTGCCCCAGATTCTCAATGCGGTCAAACACTGTTTTGACAACTCCCGCCTGACCCGCGAGAACTATGTGCTGCGCCGCGCCCTGTCTGCAAAACAGGAACTGGGCAGTGGTTTGATCGGCCATTCCAGCATCATGCGCGCATTGTCGCAATCATTGACACGGATTGCCGCCGTGAACAGCACCGTGCTGCTCCAGGGTGAATCAGGCACCGGCAAAGAGCTGGTAGCCCGCGCGCTGCACCAGATGAGCCCGCGCGCGCAAGGCCCGTTTGTGCCCGTGAATTGCGCATCCATGTCGCCCGACCTGATTGAAAGCGAACTCTTTGGGCACGCCAAGGGTGCCTTCACCGGGGCGACCAAGGCGCGTGATGGCCTGTTTTATTACGCCCAGGGCGGCACGCTTTTTCTGGACGAAGTCGCCGACCTGCCCCTGCCCCTGCAAGCCACGTTGCTGCGGGCGCTGGAAGACCTGAAAATCAGGCCGGTGGGCAGCGAGCAACTGCTGCCGGTCGATGTGCGCATCGTCGCCGCGACGAATCGTTCCCTGACGGACGAGGTGGCAGCCGGGCGCTTTCGCAAAGACCTTTACTACCGGCTGCAAGTGGTGGAAATCACGCTGGTGCCCCTGCGCGAGCACAAGGAAGATATTGAAGACCTCGTGCATCATTTCATGTCCCAGCTGGTGCCGGTGCTGGGGGTCGCGCCCCTGGTCATCTCCCCGGCAGAAATGGAGTACCTGGTGCAGTACGACTGGCCCGGCAACGCCCGCGAGTTGCGCAACCTGATCGAGCGCTCTCTGATTTTGGGCACGCTGAATGTATCGGCGCTGTTTTCGCTGGGCAAGACCAGTTCACCAGGCGCACCGTTGTCCGCATCCGGTCAGGGACGCCGCACCACCGACCTGCAAACCCTGGAGAAGCAACACATTCTGTCGGTGCTTGAATCGGTGCAGGGCGACAAGTCACAAGCAGCAGAGTTGCTGGGCATTTCCCGGCGCACGCTGGAACGGCGCTGCGCCGAATGGGCCATCCAGTGAATGCCACCACCCCGTCACCCGCCAACTGGCTTGCCCGCCTGACACCTAACTGGGTGGCACAGTCGGTGCGCAACAAGCTGCTGGCCATGGCGCTGCTGCCGCTCCTGGTGGTGTTGCCCCTGCTGGTGGGCGCGCTGGTGATCTGGGGCAATGCGGCGTACGACCGACTCCTGATCACCAAAGTACGCAGCGACCTGGCCGTGGCGCATGGCTATTTCGCCCAGGTGCTGGGCCAAGTCGGATCCGGTACCCAGGCCCTCGCCGATTCGCACCTGCTGCACCAGGCCCTGGAGCACCAGGATCTGAAAGGCCTGCAAGACCAGCTGACGGCGGCCAGGCTCCGGCTGCGCTTCGATTTCATCAACCTGTACAGCCCGCAAGGCCAGCTGCTGACTGCCGACTGGGCGACGGCCAACCCGCCCTCACCCGCCCAGGCCACATCGATTGCAGACACCAGAATCAACAGCAGGCAAGGTGCATCGACATCGGGTCTGGCCAGTCTGACACTGCTCGACGAGACCGAACTGGTGGCCCTGGCCCCTCATCTGGCCCCACGCATTCACATTCCGTTGATTGAAACGCAGAGCGCCGCGCCCACCGACCGTGCGGGCGACAACCGTGCGCTGGTCATGCTGTCAACCGTGCCGATACTCGGACCGGCGGGCGAGACGCTGGCCCTGATGCGTGCGGGCGTGTTGCTGAACCAGAACCTGAGCCTGATCGACCACATCAACGGCATCGTCTACCCCGACGGGTCACTGCCGCTGGGCAGCCACGGCACCGCCACCCTTTTCATGGACGACGTGCGGATCACCACCAACGTGCGCCTGTTTCAAGATCAGCGCGCCATTGGCACCCGCGTCTCACAGGCCGTGCGTGATGCCGTGCTGCTGCGTGGCCAAACCTGGCTGGACCGCGCCTTTGTGGTGAATGACTGGTATGTGTCGGCCTACGAGCCCTTGCTGGATGCCACGGGCACACGGATCGGCATGCTGTATGTGGGCTACCTGGAGGCGCCCTTCAAAATGGTGAAGTACAGCATGCTGGCCTTGATCGTTGCCATTTTCCTGACGGTGATGGCCCTGGCGGCCCTGTTTTCAGTGCGCTGGGCGCGCAGTATCTTCCGTCCGGTGGAGCAGATGAACCACACCATGCTGCGGGTCCAGACGGGTGATTCGAGCGCACGGGTGGGCACGGTCGAGGCACGTGACGAAATTGGAGCACTGGCCGTCCACCTGGATGAGTTACTCGATGTCGTGGACGACAAGACCCAGGCCCTACAGCGCTGGGCCCGGGAACTGGATGCCAAAGTGGTCGCCCGAACGCAGGAACTGGCCCACAGCAATGCCCGGCTGCAACAAGCCCACCAACAGCTGGTGAAGTCAGAGAAGCTGGCAGCCATCGGCCAGCTCACCGCCAGCGTGGCCCACGAGATCAACAACCCGATTGCCGTCATGCAGGGCAATCTGGATTTGATGCGCGAGCTGCTGGGCGCACAGGCAGCGCCAGTCAACACCGAGCTGACCTTGCTCGACCAGCAGGTGGAGCGCATGCGGCTGATCGTTACCCAATTGCTGCAGTATGCAAGGCCCACCGACTACGCAGGCTACGTGGAGTCAGTAGACGTCAACCTCGCGCTCGACAACTCGCTGGTGCTCGTGGCGCATTTGCTGGCGCGCACCCACATCCAGGTCGTGCGTTCATTCCAGGCCACGACGCCGGTGGGCGTGAACCGGCAGGAATTGCAGCGGGTGGTCATCAACCTGCTGATCAATGCCATCCAGGCCATGCCCGAGGGCGGGACACTGCTCTTGTGTACCCGAGACCAAGCGGATCCGCAGGGCAAGCCGGGGGTGGTGATTGACATCGCGGACTCCGGTGCCGGCCTCAGTGCCGAGGTCCGCGACCAACTGTTTCGCCCCTTCTTCACCACCAAAAATGAAGGCAACGGACTGGGCCTGTGGATCAGTCTGGGGCTGGTTGAGCGCTACGGCGGCAGCATCCACGCCGGTAACCGACGCGATCAGGAAGCAGACTTGCCGGGCGCCCTGTTCAGCATCTGGCTGCTGGCAGAGCCCCAGCACTGAGGACATCCAGGACAAGGCTGCGGATCAGTCCAGCATGTCAAAGCCCTGCGCCTCGACCCCCATGAAGGCCTGGGTGAGTTCCGCCAGGGCCGCGTAAAACCGGGCTTTGGGGTGCTTTTGGATGTCGTCGCACATCATCAGCACCCAGGGCTGCAGATGCGTTGCAAAGAAGTCGCGCTGGCGTGCGAGGTTGGCCACCGCCACATCGTCACCCGCAATGAGGTAACGCATGACCTCGCACAAATAGGCAACGTGGTCTTCGGTCTCGGACATGCTGTCGTCGCGCGCGAGGCCGAGTTGATCCAGGTCCGTGCGCAGTTTGGCCAGGGGCTTCTCGTTCAAAAAGCCGCTCAAAAAATGCGAGCCATAGAGGTACACCTCCGGCTTGCCGACGCCGCCAAACAAGGCGTTGTATTCGCCCTGAATGGCGTCGTCCGTCATGCTGCGGGCGACGCCCACCAGGGCGCACCAGGGGGCTTCCAGAAAAGCGCCAGCGGCTGGCGCCTCGGTGGCGGCCACACGCAGTTGCGCTATCAAATCAGTAGCTGGAACCGCATAGTAAAGAAGGGCTAGCAGCCCATAGAGCTCTGAACGGGCGGTTTCTTCGTCAAGGGCGCTGCTGGGCGCTGCATCGGGCAGGGGCGTCATGGTCAAAGGTCCGTAATCTTGGATTCGTTTTGGGCGGAGTAAATATCGATCACGCGGCAGTCACCACACATCTTCAGGCGTTCCAGGGCGGCCCCCTGGAACATGCTGTGACCGGCCAGTTTGCCCAGCATGGCCTCAATCGCCTTGAGCGTGCCAAACGGTTTGCTGCAACGCACGCAGGCATAGGGCTTCATTTCATTGAGCACCACCGCCTCTTTGCGCTGGGGCAACAGATTGAGTTGCGGCACGAGCGAGAGGGCTTTCTCAGGGCAGGTTGTCACGCACAGGCCGCATTGCACACAGTTTTTCTCAATGAACTTGAGCTGCGGCGATTCCTGGCTGTCCTGCAAGGCGCTGGCCGGGCAGGCATTGATACAGCTCAGGCACAGGGTACAGGCGTCTTTGTTGATGGCCAGTGCGCCCAGGGGCGAACCCGAAGCAGGCAAGGCAATGCGCTCGGGCTTGGCCGGGGCGTGCTCGGCCAGATGGTCCAGCGCCAGTTCCAGCGTGGCCCGTTTGTCTGCCTGCACCGCGAAACCGGCCGTGCGGCTGACGCCTTGGGCAGGCGCCGCTCTGAGGTCGCTGTCCAGTGCGGCCAGATCGCGGGCATCGCGGGCGTGCAGCACACGGAAATGTTCACCCTGGTAGCCCAGCCCGGTGAGGATGGCCTGGGCCACCGCCATCTGGCTGCGAATGGCCTCATGGTATTGCGGCGCTTCTTCATCCGTCATCAGCACCCAGACCTGTGAGGCACCGTAGGCGATGGCTGTGAGCCAGACCTCCAGCCCCAGCGACGAGGTGTGCCACAAAGACACAGGCACCACGCGGGCTGGCACGCCCTGCACGCCTCCCTTGGTGGTGCGTTCCAGCTGGGCCGCACGGCCCAGGTCGCCCAGCAGGCGCGTACCCGCCTCCTGGCTGTGAAACAGCAACGCCGCGTTTTTGCCGCCGCTGCGGGCATAGGTGCCCAGCAGGGTTTTGAGTTTGACCCCCTGCTCACTGGCGCGTGGATAGGCAAAGGTCATGGCACCCGTGGGGCAGACCGTGCTGCACGTACCACAACCCACACACAGGTTGGGGTTGACCTTGATTTGCTGGCGGCTGCGATCACTGCTGATGGCGGACGCCGAACACACGTCAATACAAGCATTGCAACCGGTTTTTTCATTGCGGCTGTGGGCACACAGCTTTTGCTTGTAGACAAAAAACTTGGGTTTTTCAAACTCCCCCACCAGCGAGCGCAGGCGGTTGAGCGGCTTCAGGTCCCGGCCATCCCAGCGCAGATAGCCCTGGGGCAGCGCATGCTGGATAAACGCCGGTGTGGCCCGCAGGTCCAGCACCAGGTCAAACGTGTCGCTCAGGGTCTCGGGGGCCCGCTTGAAATCAATCGCGCCCGCCACCTTGCACACGCTGACGCAGGCTCGGTGCGACTGGCACAGGTTCAGGTCAATCTGGTAGTCCAGCCCGATGGCATCTTCAGGGCAGGCCACCAGGCAGGCATTGCAGCGGGTGCACAGGTCCAGGTCAATCGGGTTGTTGCGTGACCAGGTGAGTTCAAAAGCGCCCAACCAGCCGACCAGCGACTGAATCTGCCCGCCCAGCACCGGGTAGCGGCGCTCCTGCATGGCGCCCAAGTCGCCTGCGCCTTGCGTGAAGAAGGTGATGTCCAGATCATCGCCCAGCAGTTCGGCAGCGCGCTCGGCCGCGCCCAACTCGCCGATGATCAGCAGGCGCCCTGCACTTTTGTAGGTGACGGTCGCCACCGGCTCGGGTTCGGGCAAGTGGGCCACGGCCAACAGCGCCGCCATCTTGGGGCTGGCCTGGGCCGCGTCTGCGCTCCAGCCGCCGGTTTCACGAATATTGACAAAGCGGATCGGTGCGACCGAGCCGCCCGCCTGGTCGGCCAGTTCACCGAACAGGCGCTTCTCTTGCGTACAGGCCACCACCACGTCATCGCCCGACTTGAGGGCGGCCAGAAAGGCACCCGCCTCGCGGCGGCACAGGGTGGAGTGAAGGGTCAGTTTTTCATTCAGTGCGGCGCCCAGGGTCCCGGGGTCCAGCGGCATGGTTTGGTTGCAGTCGCAAATCAGTGTGGTCATGGTCGGTGCCCAGTGCGTGGGACTTGTTGTCGGTCAGGGGTTCAGTGCCGGTGTGGGTGAGTGGCGCAGACTGTGCCACGGAATGCGCGGTGAGGGTATTGGCATCATCCCGTACAGGCGCGGCGCTGGTGGCGTCCGGCTCATCGTCAAACAGCTTGAGAAATTTGGCGCTGGCCATCTGGCGCAGCATGGATTCGGGTAACGGGTCGGGCTTGGAGTAGTCGTCGATGTAAATATCCAGCCCATCCATCACGTTGTAGTGAGGGTCGGTGAAGAGTTTTTTCATGGCCGCGTTGCGCACGTCAGGCGCCACGTCCCGCGCGACAAAGGGCTTGAAATCAGACTCGGCGGTGAGCCGCTTCACATCATCCAGGGTGGGCGGTGGCGGCGCGTCTTCAACGGGCGCAACGGCAACCGCAGCGGGCGCTATCGGTACGGGTGCCACCGGGGCCGCGGGTTTGACAACGGGCTCTTCAAGCGCCTTGCCTTCCCGCACGGCCTGTTTGCGCTGCGACCAGCGGCCCAAAAACCCGTCAGCCACGGCCACCACCGGATTTTTTCTCGGTGCTGATGCTGGCAGGGTTGCCAAAGCGGTCCGTCAAAGTCCGGAAGCTCTCGGGCCGCTTGCGGCGCTTGGGCTCCTCCACGTGGTACTCGTCCACAAACGCCCTGAGCCACGCCACCACGCCCTCGGGCGCACTCACCTGTTCCACGGTCTCCTGCGCGTCCAGCCAGCGGCCTGCATCGTAATAACTCAGGCTCACCATCAGGGGTTGGGCCAGGGGTTCGGCGGCGATGCCGGCATCCTCTTCCATGCGCCACATGACAAACCAGCAAGGGGCCTGCGTGGTGGCGTTGAGGTAGTAGCCCTCGGCATCATCTTTGAACAATTTGACGCTGTAGCCCGGATGCAGCCAGCGCTCCTCGATATCATTTTGATAGAGGAGCCGTGGCACGCTGCCAAAGCCATCTTCATGCGGTACCACGTCAGCCAGCACCCAGCGCCAGGTCTGCCAGCGGCTCATGGGACCGTCGATACGCTCGCGGCGCATGACGACGGCAACTTGTAATTCAGGGCGTGAGGTATTCATGGGAACCCGCAATGTAACGGATTGCCAACAGCCCCGCACGCCCCCAGTTTTTTCAGATCAGGCCGCCCGCCCGTAACCGACCACCGCACTCAACGCACCCCCGGCGCGAACGGCCACTGCACAGTATTTGAACTCGGGAATTTTTCCGACCGGGTCCAGCGCAGCATTGGTCATCAGGTTGGCCGCCGCCTCGTAATAGGCGAAGGGCATGAACACGGCACCTCGTGGTGTGCCGTCGTCCCGGCGCACATGGATGGCGACCTGTCCCCGACGCGACTGCACGGTGATCACCTCACCCGGCGCCAGCCCCAGCGCCTGCAAGTCGTCACCGCACAAGGAGGCCGTGGCCATCGGCTCCAGCGCATCCAGCACGGTGGCGCGGCGCGTCATGCTGCCGGTGTGCCAGTGCTCCAGTTGTCGCCCGGTGATGAGCACAAACGGGTAATCAGCGTCGGGCCGTTCATTGGCGGGGATGATGTCGGCGGGCACCAGATGCACGCGGCCATCGTCGGTGGCAAAGTGGTCGATGAACACGGTGGGTTCCCCGGGATCGTCCTCACTCAGGCACGGGTAAGTCACGCTCGACTCGCGCTGCAACCGCTCCCAGGTGATGCCCGAAATAGCGGTGTGCATGGCCTGGCGCATTTCGTCATAAACCGCGGCCACGCCCTCGTGCTCACCTTCGTAGTTCCACGCCAGACCCATGCGCGTGGCGATCTGCTGGATGATCCACAGGTCGGGCTTGGCCTGACCCGGCGGGTCAATAGCCTGTTTGCCGAGTTGCACCATGCGGTCGGTGTTGCTCACGGTACCGGTCTTCTCGGGCCACGCAGTGGCGGGCAGCACCACATCGGCCAGCCACGCGGTCTCGGTCATGAAAATATCCTGCACCACCAGGTGCTCCAGACTCGCCAGCGCATGGCGGGCGTGGTTCAGGTCGGGGTCGCTCATGGCCGGGTTTTCGCCCATGATGTACATGCCGCGCACCTTGTGCGGGTCCGTGTCGGGCGCGAGGGCCTTGTGCATGATTTCCACCACGGTGTAGCCGGGCTGGTCGTCCAGGGGCGTGCCCCAGAAATTCTCGAACCAGTCGTGCGCCGCTTTGTTGGTGACACGCTGGTAGTTGGGGTACATCATGGGGATCAGGCCCGCGTCGCTGGCGCCCTGCACGTTGTTTTGCCCGCGCAGTGGGTGCAGGCCGGAGCCGGGTTTGCCAATCTGGCCGGTGACCGATACCAGGGCAATCAGGCAGCGGGCGTTGTCGGTGCCGTGCACATGCTGGCTCACACCCATGCCCCACAGCACCATGGCGCTTTTGGCCTTGGCAAACTCGCGCGCCACTTCACGTAGCGTCTGCGCAGGAATGCCGCAGATAGGTGCCATCGCCTCCGGGCTGTAGCCCTTGACGTTCTCGCGCAGGGCCTCAAAGTTGTTGACCCGGTTGCGGATGAACGCCTCATCCGTCAGCCCTTCTTCAATGACGGTGTGGATCAGCGCGTTGAGCATGGCCACATCGGTGTCGGGTTTGAACTGCAGGCTTCGCCACGCGTGCTTGCTGATGTCAGTGCCACGCGGGTCGGCCACCACAATTTTGGCGCCCTTTTTGACCGCATTCTTCATCCACGTGGCGGCGACCGGGTGGTTGCTGGTGGGGTTGGAGCCGATCACAAAAATCAGTCCGGCGTGTGCCACGTCGTTGACCTGGTTGCTCACCGCCGCCGAGCCCACGCCCTCCAGCAGCGCTGCCACGCTGGAGGCATGACACAGGCGGGTGCAATGGTCGACGTTGTTAGAGCCAAAGCCGGTGCGCACCAGTTTCTGGAACAGATAAGCCTCTTCGTTGCTACCCTTGGCCGAGCCAAAGCCCGCCAGTGATTTCTTGCCGTGTGTATCGCGCAAACTTTTGAGCGTGCCTGCACTGTGGTCAAGTGCCTCTTCCCAGGTGGTTTCACGGAACACTTCAGACCAATCCGCCGAATTGCGGTTGAGGCTTTGCAGTGCTGCGGGGTCTTTGGGCACGCCTGCCTTGCGAATCAGCGGCACCGTCAGGCGCTGCGGGCTGGCCGCATAGTCAAAACCAAAACGGCCTTTGACACACAGCCGGTTGTGGTTGGCCGGGCCATCGCGCCCGTCCACGCTCACAATTTGGTTGTCTTTGACGTTGTAGGTCAGCAGGCAACCCACGCCGCAAAACGGACAAACCGAGTCCACCTTTTTGTCCACCACCTGCGAGCCGATGTGCGTCTTGGGCATCAGTGCGCCGGTGGGGCACGCCTGCACACATTCACCACAGGCCACACAGGTGCTGTCGCCCATGGGGTCGTTCAGGTCAAACACAATCTCGCTGTGCGCGCCGCGCAGGGCGTAACCGATGACGTCATTGACCTGCTCTTCGCGACAGGCCCGCACACAGCGGTTGCACTGGATGCAGGCATCCAGGTTGACGGCCATGGCGGGGTGCGACACGTCCGCTTTGGGCTGCTCGCGGCGCAGGGCTTTCAGTTCCGGACGCACTTTCACATCCATGCGCGCGGCCCAGTCGCTGAGTTCGCCATGCTGTTGCGTCTCGTCTTTTTCATTCCACTTGTAGCCGGTGTCGGGCATGTCGGAGAGCAGCATCTCCAGCACCATCTTCTGGCTCTTCACGGCGCGCTCGCTCGTGGCCTGCACCTCCATGCCCGCCGTCACGCTGCGGCAGCAGCTGGGCGCCAGCGTGCGCTCGCCCTTGATCTCGACAACACAGACGCGGCAGTTGCCGTCGGCGCGCAGGCCGTCCTTGTAGCAAAGGCGGGGAATACAAACACCATGACGCTCGGCCGCGTTGAGGATGGACTCGCCCTCATACGCGTGAAGGGTTTGGTTGTCGAGTTTGAACTCCACGGTTTGCAATGTAATTTCCGCAAGTTGGGCAGGTGCGTTCATTTAAACGATCTCCTGGGGAAAGTATTTCTGGACACAGCGCACCGGGTTGGGCGCGGCCTGGCCCAGACCGCAGATAGAGGCATCGGTCATCACGATATTGAGGTCTTCCAGCGTGGTGTTGTCCCAGACGGGCACCTCCATCAGCGTGGCCGCCTTGGCGGTGCCAACGCGGCAAGGGGTGCATTGGCCGCAGCTCTCATGCGCAAAAAACCGCATCATGTTCAAGGCCGCGTCGCGTGCCTTGTCGTGATGGCCCAGCACGATGACGGCGGCAGAACCAATGAAGCCGCCATGGGGTTGCAGCGTGTCAAAGTCCAGCGGCACGTTGGCATGGCTGGCCGGAAAGATGCCGCCCGACGCGCCACCCGGCAGGTACGCATACAGGGTGTGTCCCTCCAGCATGCCGCCGCAGTACTCGTCAACCAGCTCCAGCAAAGTGATGCCCGCGGGTGCCAGCTTGACACCCGGCAGCTTGACCCGTCCGCTGACGCTGTAGCTGCGCAAGCCTTTGCGGCCGTTGCGGCCAAAACCGCTGAACCAGTCGGGGCCCTTCTCCACAATGTCGCGCACCCAATACAGGGTCTCGAAGTTGTGCTCCAGCGTGGGGCGGCCGAACAGGCCCACCTGCGCGATATAAGGCGGGCGCATGCGCGGCTCACCGCGTTTGCCTTCAATGCTCTCGATCATGGCGGACTCCTCACCGCAGATGTAGGCGCCCGCGCCACGACGCAGTTCGATGGTGGGCAGCTCGCAAGGCGGGTTGGCGCGCAGCTTGGCCAGCTCGACTTCCAGAATGGCGCGGCAGCCATGGTATTCATCGCGCAGGTAGATATAGCAGGTCTCAATACCGACAACTTGCGCCGCAATTACCAGCCCTTCCAGAAAACGGTGCGGGTCGCGCTCCAGGTAAGTGCGGTCCTTGAAGGTGCCGGGCTCGCCCTCGTCAATGTTCACTGCCATGAGACGTGGGGACGGTTGCTCACGCACGATGCGCCACTTGCGCCCCGCCGGAAAACCCGCGCCACCCAGACCACGCAGGCCCGAGCCCTCCATGCTATTGAGCACACGCTCAGCATCTTCTTCCCCGTTGACCAGCGCGGCGGCCAGTGCGTAACCGCCGTGGGCACGGTACGTCTCCAACCCGGTATATCCCGGCGAGACGGTGATGGCGTGCGGCACGGGTGACACGCTTTTTTCCACATGGTCGGATACTATAAATTTGATAGCTGCTTGTGCACGTGGATGCTGGGCTACAGCCGAATTAACCACTGAAACAACTGCCTCAGCGGTAGCCAACGGCACAGGGTGTTGGTGAACCACCGCCACCGGGGCCTGCTCGCAGCGCCCCACGCAGGGCGCGGGAATGACGCGCACATCGGCGTTCCCCAGCAAGGCTGGCAGGCGCGCCAGCAGGTCTTTGGCGCCAGCCAGCTCGCAGCTCAAGCCATCACACACCCGCACGGTCAGGCCGGGGGCTTTTTCATCACCTCGGAGCACCTCAAAGTGGTGATAGAACGTGGCCACCTCATAAACCTCGGCCATCGGAATGTTCATCTCCCTGGCCAGCGCCACCAGATGCCGCTCATGCAAGCCGCGGCAGGCGTCGTTGAGCTTGTGCAGCAATTCGATCAGCAAGTCGCGCCGGTGCGGCGCCGAGCCCACCAGTGCGCGCACCTCCTTGAGCGACACATCATCGGCCTGGCGCCCCTTCAACTTGCTTTTGCGACGGATGCGCTCACGCAGGTCGTCCACCGAGACGGTGGCAAGGATGGAACTCGGGGGGGAGGGTCGATTCATGGTGTCTCACAGGCAGTCAGGCAACACAACATGCCCGGACTTTTGCCACTGTTGGTCTGGTATTTCTGGATTGTCTGCGCTACCTCAGCAAGCGTCCAATTGCATCAAGGCATCGTGCGATTCAAAAAATAAATGCTGCAAAGCAGCATTTTTGCCAAACCAACCCACCGCCAACCCACCGAATGCCCCATCAGCCTGAAAGACGCAGGTTCATGTGAATTTTTTCTTGAAAACAGAAAACTAAAGCGCCTTGCCGCGTAAACGCAGCGCGTTACCAATCACCGATGCAGAGCTGAAACTCATGGCCAAAGCCGCCACCATGGGCGACAACAACCAGCCGGTCAACGGGTAGAGAACACCTGCGGCAATTGGAATGCCCAGGGCGTTGTAGAGAAAGGCAAACAACAGGTTTTGCTTCATGTTTCCCACGGTCGCCTCTGACAGGGCCAAGGCAATCGATATGCCACGCAAATCGCCCTTCACCAAGGTCACCTGCGCGCTGTTCATGGCCACGTCGGTGCCCGTTCCCATGGCAATGCCAACATTGGCTCTTGCCAATGCGGGGGCATCATTGATACCGTCGCCAGCCATGGCCACCACGCGCCCTTCTCTTTGCAACTGCTCGACCAGCGCCAGCTTGTCCTGGGGTTTGACCTCGCCGTGGACCTCTTCGATTCCGAGTTTTGCGCCGACCGCTTTAGCGGTGGTGATACCGTCACCGGTGGCCATCACCATGCGCAACCCGGCTGCCTTGAGCGTGGTCAAGACCTCCATCGTGCTGGCCTTGATCGGGTCAGACACGGCCAGCAGCCCGGCCAGTTGTCCATCGACGGCCAGGTGCATCACACTGGCGCCCCCGGTGCGCAGTGCTTCGGCCTGGGTCTGTAATGCAATGACGGAAACGCCCATCTGCTGCATCAGGGTGGTGTTGCCCAGCGCGATATGACGACCTGCCACTTGACCCTGCACGCCAATGCCAGAGCCTGACTCAAAGTCCTCCGGTTTGTCCAATAGCAACTTGCGTTCACGCGCCGCAGCCACAATGGCCGTCGCCAAAGGGTGCTCGCTGCCCTGGTCCAGGCTGGCTGCCAGGCGCAACACCTCATCGGCATCAAACCCATCACCAGGCACCGTTCGCTCAAACGTCGGACGTCCTTCGGTCAGGGTGCCGGTCTTGTCGATGAGCAGGGTGTCGACCTTGCGCAGATTCTCGATGGCAGCTGCGTCGCGAAACAACACCCCTTGTGTTGCGCCCTTGCCCGTCGCCACCATGATCGACATCGGTGTTGCCAGGCCCAGCGCACAGGGGCAAGCAATGATCAGCACGGCGACCGCGTTGATCAGGCCATACACCCAGCTTGGCGCCGGTCCGAACAAGCCCCACCCCAAAAATGTGAGCACGGAAATACTGACCACCGCCACCACAAAATAGCCCGCCACCACATCGGCCATGCGCTGCATCGGCGCTCTTGATCGCTGGGCCTGGGCCACCATTTGCACGATTTGAGAAAGAACGGTGTCAGAACCCACTTTTTCAGACTTGACCACCAAGGCACCACTGGTGTTGAGCGTTGCCCCAATGACCTTGTCACCCACCCGCTTGGTCACGGGCAGAGGCTCGCCGGTCAGCATGGACTCGTCAACGGCGCTATGGCCCTCGGTCACCACGCCATCAACCGGTACTTTCTCCCCTGGCCGAACCCGCAATAGATCTCCGAGGTGGACGTGGGTGAGTTCAATGTCCTCTTCGGATCCATCCGGCTTCAGTCGTCGCGCCGTCTTCGGTGCCAGGCCAAGAAGGGATTTGATCGCGGCCGAGGTCTGCGAACGTGCTTTCAGTTCCAGCATCTGGCCCAGAAGGGTGAGTGAAATGATGACCGCAGCCGCCTCGAAATACACGGCCACACGCCCCATCGACATGAAAGAAGTCGGAAATACACCGGGCACCACCGTCGCCACCACGCTATAGAGATAGGCGGCCCCCGTTCCCAGCCCAATCAGGGTCCACATGTTGGGGCTGGCGTTGACGATGGACTTCACACCTCGAACAAAAAAAGGCCAGCCTCCCCACATAACAATAGGCGTACTCAATCCCAATTCGAGCCAGCTCTGCATGGACATGTCCATCCAACCCAGGCGATGGCCCAGCATGGCCAATACAAAAACAATGGCAGTCAGCGGCAACGTCCACCAAAATCGACGCTGAAAGTCCCGCAATTCGGAGTTGTCGTCGTCCAGCTGCGGCAATACAGGCTCAAGTGTCATCCCGCACTTCGGGCAGCTACCCGGATGATCCTGACGCACCTCAGGGTGCATGGGGCAGGTGTACACCTTGCCAGCGGACGCTTGCCTCTCGCCGGATGGCATGACATGTTCGGTTTTCATGGTCTGACGCCCCTCACACCAATGCAGCGCAAACACGCTGCAGGCGCTCGCGGGCCTCCTGCGCCACTGTTGACACGTCCGGGTTGTTGGTCATCTGCAGCATGGCAATCGGGTCGATGATGCCGACGGTCACCTTGCCATCAAGTGCCTGGCGCACCACCACATTACAAGGAAGAAGCAAGCCAATGTCGGGCTCCGCCATCAGCGCACGGTGAGCCAGTGTGGGGTTGCAAGCACCCAGAATGCGGTGTGCAGGCAGATCGATGCCCAGTTTGTTTTTCATCGTGGCCTGCACGTCAATCTCGGTCAAGATGCCAAAGCCTTCATCCTTGAGCGCTGCGCTTACTTGCTCGACACAAGCGGCGAAGTCGGCCTTGCCCAGGTCAGCGTGAAAGCCGTAGGCGGCAGGTTTGGGGGTTATGTTCGTTGAGCTCATGGTGACTCCTTGAAAGAGAGTTAAAAAATTGAAGTGCTGACGGCGCAAGCGCCAGCGTCAAAGAGGCGAAGGCAGCGTTTTCGGCACGTCACAGCGGCAGACCTTTACTTTATTGACCCACCGTGGAGACCTCTGTCAGTTTTCCATCCAGCAGTTTGAAATGAAACGTGGCGCTCACCAGCTTGGACCAAAGATCCTTGTCTTTCAATTCACGCTGAAAAGTGGGCACATCAACGGTGACAGTGGCAGCGTAGGTTCCATCACCCAGGACAGAGGGCTGCGCACTCTGCGCCAGAGCATGGGGCCAGGCGCCGATGCCGGCGATAACAAGGGCGCAACCCAGGAGATTTCTATACAGAGAGGACATCGTGAACTCCACACAAAAAACAAGGGGAAATACCAAATGCACCAGAAAGCTCCCATCGGGGAGTCCAGAGAAAGATACAGGTCTACCGCCAGGCCGTCAGTGCGCCAGGCAACAGTCCTGCAAGAAACCGATCAAATCTTGTTTGGGGTACATTGAAATTTTCACGCCAGCCCACCATGAATCGCTTCACACCACGAACAACCCAAAGCATCTGGCGGACGCAGGGCCATGCCATGAAGCGCTATCTCATGTGGACGGGTCTGTGGCATCTTTTTTGGGAAATCGGGCAACTGCCCCTCTACACAATTTGGGCGCAAGGCAGCACGCGTGACATCGTGTTCGCCGTCGTGCATTGCACCGCAGGCGATGTGTTGATTGCGTTTTTCAGCCTGCTGGCCGCTGTGGTCTTGGCCGGGAATCAGGCGTGGCCTGCGCGGAATTTTCGGGCCGTGGCCATCGTCACGATTTTTCTGGGCATTGGGTACACCGTATTCAGCGAATGGAACAACACGGTTGTGACCCGCAGTTGGGCTTACGCATCGGCCATGCCCCAGCTGTGGGGCATTGGCCTGTCACCGGTGGCGCAATGGGTCGTTGTTCCAGTCTTGTCGTTCTGGCTACTGTGCCGGGGTTCAGAGGGCGTGACTGCCCACCCTGAATGAGACGAACAGCCAGTGTGCTGATTTCGAATACCCCAGAGGGATGCACTACCCCACCAGCAGACCGCTGTGCGCAGCAGCATGGCTCAGCCGGGCGGCGTCTTTTGCCAACGCCAGCGCGGCCAAAATGCCGGTGCTCGTGCAGCGCCGATCAGGTGTCTTTCGAGATTTTGATGGATGGGAACTTGGACGAGAAGTCCTTGTTCTTGGCCGCGATCGACACCGCCACCTTGCGTGCCACGGCTTTGTAGATCACGGCCACATCGCTGTCAGGATCCGACACCACAGTCGGCTTGCCGTTGTCGGCCTGCAGGCGAATCTGCATGTTCAAAGGCAGTGCACCCAGGTAGTCCATGCCGTAGTCGGCGGCCATTCGTCTGCCGCCGTCCGCGCCAAAAATATGCTCTACGTGGCCGCAGTTCGTGCACACGTGCACCGCCATGTTTTCCACGATGCCCAGAATCGGTACGCCGACTTTTTCAAACATCTTGATGCCTTTTTTGGCATCCAGCAGCGCAATGTCCTGCGGGGTGGTGACCACCACAGCGCCCGTCATGGGCACGCGCTGCGAGAGGGTGAGCTGAATGTCACCGGTGCCGGGGGGCATGTCCACAATGAGGTAGTCCAGATCACGCCAGTTGGTCTGGCGCAGCAACTGCTCCAGCGCCTGGGTGGCCATGGGGCCGCGCCAGATCATGGCTTCGTCCTGCGCGACCAGAAAACCGATCGACATGACCTGCACGCCGTAGTTCTCCAGCGGCTCCATGGTCTGCCCGTCTTCGCTCTCGGGCTTGCCGGTGATGCCCATCATCATGGGCACGCTGGGGCCGTAAATATCGGCATCGAGCAGACCCACGCTGGCGCCTTCAGCGGCCAGGGCCAGGGCCAGGTTGACGGCGGTGGTGCTCTTGCCGACGCCGCCTTTGCCCGAGGCCACCGCCACAATGTTCTTCACCTTGGGCAACAACTGCACGCCACGCTGCACCGAGTGCGGCACGATCTTCATGTTGACATTGACCGAGACGTTGTCCACGCCCGCCACGCTCTTGGCTGCGGCAATCAGCGCCTTGCGAAAGCCGGGGATCTGACTCTTGGCGGGATAGCCCAGTTCAACGTCAAAAGCCACATCACCCTCGGTGATCGTGAAATTCTTGATGGATTTGGACGACACGAAGTCTCGTCCGGTATTGGGATCGACCACACTCTTGAGTGCGTCCATCAGTATCTGTTCTGTCACGGCCATTGATTACTCCTGAAGGCATGTAGTCTAGCGAAGACTGTTTGGCCTTCAGGAAGGCAGGCAAATCGGGGTTTACCCCAAATGTCGGGTTAAAACCGCTGTTTTTCGGGCTTTCGCGCTGACCAGCGGCCCATAATCAAAATCATGTCCACCGATGCGCCCACACCTCCCGTTACCGGCCTGCTGCTGACCGGCGGCGGCGCGCGCGCTGCCTACCAGGTGGGCGTGCTGGAAGCCATTGCCGATCTCCGCAAGGCCACCGGGGCGCCAACGCAGTCCAACCTGTTTCCCGTGATCACAGGGACATCGGCCGGTGCCATCAATGCCGCCGCGCTGGCCTGCGGGGCAGACGATTTCGACAACGCAGTTCGCCGCATTGTTGACGTATGGAAGAACTTCAAGGCGCATCAGGTCTACCGGGCCGACTCCTTGAGCATGCTGCGCTCGGGTGCCACGTGGATGACGCTCCTGTCGCTGGGCTGGCTGGTGGCCAAGTGGCGGCGGATGAAACCACGCTCGCTGCTGGACAACAGCCCGCTGGAAGAACTGCTGAACAGCCTGGTACCACTGGATCGCCTGCCCGAACTCATCCGCCAGGGCCATGTACAGGCACTGGCCGTCACAGCCTCCAGCTACAGTTCGGGTGACCACATCACCTTTTTTGAGGGCGACAAACGGCTGATGAGCTGGTTGCGATCACAGCGCCGTGCCGTGCGCAGCCGCATTACGCATGCCCACCTGCTGGCTTCATCAGCCATTCCGTTTGTTTTTCCAGCCACTGCCCTGGACATTGAGGGGCAGACCGAATACTTTGGCGACGGCTCCATGCGCCAGTCGGCCCCCGTGGCGGCCGCCATCCATTTGGGCGCAACCAAGGTGCTGGTGGTGGGTGCCGGACGCATGCACGAGCCCAAGGCGGAAACTGACGTCAAAACCAACAACACCTACCCTTCTTTGGCGCACATTGCCGGGCATGCCCTGTCCAGCATCTTTCTGGACTCGCTGGCGGTGGACGTGGAGCGGGTGCGCCGTATCAACCAGACCCTTTCCCTGGTGCCGCCCGAGGCCCGCGGTGCGAGCGCCCTGCGGCCGGTGGAGTTGCTGGTCATCGCGCCTTCCCAGCGGGTGGATGCCATCGCGGCCCGCCATGTGGGTGATTTGCCAGCCGCCGTGCGCACCATGCTGGGTGGCGTCGGGGTTTCTGGCGACAAATCCGATGTCAAAGGTGCCGCACTGGCCAGCTACCTGTTGTTTGAGAGTGCGTACACACAGGAGCTGATGGCGCTGGGCTATGCCGACACACAACGCCAGCAAAGCGAGGTGTGTGCGTTTTTTGGCTGGACAAACCCCAACCCGGAACCCGCTGGCCTGCTGCCTGGCAACAAACCCCTGATCGAACGGCGGCGCGACCCCCTGCGTTTGCGCTAAGGTGGCGGTTTTGCAGGGGCGGGGGCCCAGCGGCGTCAAACCCGCCGACTAAAATCGGGCCAGTCTCTAGAAAGTTATTCCCCGATGTCACGCAAACTCTTTGTCACCACCGCCCTGCCCTACGCCAACGGAAACTTCCACATCGGCCACATCATGGAATACATCCAGGCTGATATCTGGGTGCGCTTCCAACGCATGCAGGGGCATGCGGTCAATTTTGTGGGTGCCGACGACGCACATGGCGCCCCCATCATGATTGCAGCCGAAAAAGCGGGCAAGACGCCGCAGCAGTTTGTGGCCGACATTGCCGCCGGGCGCAAACCTTACCTGGACGGCTTTCACATCAGCTTTGACAACTGGCACAGCACCGACGCGCCCGAGAACCACGAACTGGCCCGCCAGATCTACCGCGACCTGCGTGACAACCCGCAGGGCTCGCTGATCGAGACCAAAACCATCGAGCAGTTCTTTGATGCCGACAAGAACATGTTTCTGCCGGACCGCTTCATCAAGGGCGAGTGTCCCAAATGCCACGCCAAGGACCAGTACGGCGACAACTGCGAGGTGTGTGGCGCGGTCTACGCCCCCACCGACCTGATCAAACCCTACTCCGCCCTGTCAGGCGCCACGCCCGTACTCAAAAGCTCGGAGCACTTCTTCTTCAAGCTGTCTGACGAGCGCTGCGTTGCCTTTCTGGAGCAATGGACGCAAGACGGCAAGCTGCAGCCGGAGGTGGCCAACAAGGTCAAGGAGTGGTTCACGGTGCGCACCAACCCGGACGGCAGCACCAGCGAAGGCCTGGGCGACTGGGATATTTCCCGCGACGCGCCTTACTTTGGCATTGAAATTCCCGATGCACCGGGCAAGTATTTTTATGTGTGGCTGGACGCGCCGGTGGGCTACCTGGCCTCATTGAAGAACCTGCTGGACAAGCGCGGGCAGGACTATGCGGCCTACATGGCCGATCCGGCGCTGGAGCAGTACCACTTCATTGGCAAGGACATCGTCACCTTCCACACCCTGTTCTGGCCAGCCATGCTGCATTTCAGCGGCCGCAAGACGCCTGACAATATCTTTGTGCACGGCTTTTTGACCGTGCACAACGGCGAAAAAATGAGCAAGAGCCGCGGCACGGGGCTGGACCCGCTCAAGTACCTGGGCCTGGGCATGAACCCCGAGTGGCTGCGTTACTACCTGGCGGCCAAACTGTCCGCCCGCAACGAAGACATCGACTTTAATGCCGACGACTTCATGGCCCGGGTCAACAGCGACCTGATTGGCAAGTTTGTCAACATCGCCTCGCGCGCTGCGGGATTTTTGACCAAGCGTTTTGACGGCCAACTCACCCAGCAGTTTGGCACCACCGGCAGCGCCCTGCTGGCCGAGGTGCGGGGCGCCAGCGACACGATTGCCCAGTTCTACGAGACGCGTGAATTTGGCAAGGCCACCCGCGAGATCATGCTGCTGGCCGACAAGGTCAACGCCTATGTGGACCAGAACAAGCCCTGGGACCTGGCCAAGGACGCCGCCAACAACGAGGCCCTGCACCAGGTGTGCTCGGTGCTGATCAACACCTTTGCCGTGCTCACCCGTTACCTGGTGCCCGTGCTGCCCTCGCTGGCGCATGCGGTGCAAGGTTTTGTGAATTGCCCCATGGACGACTGGGACGTCGCCACCGACGTGGTGGCCATTGCGCCGTACCAACACCTGATGCAACGCGTTGACATCAAGCAGCTTGAAGCATTGTTTGAGGCTGCAGCCCCCGTGGAACCTGCGGAGGAAGCTATTGAAACAGTAGCACCTGGTGGTGAGGACATTGCCCCCGTCATCGGCATTGACGACTTCAGCAAGATTGACCTGCGCATCGCCAGGATCGTGAACTGCGAGACGGTGGAGGGCTCCACCAAGCTCCTGCGCCTGACGCTGGACGTGGGCGAAGCCAACACCCGCAATGTGTTCAGCGGCATCGCCAGCGTCTACCAACCGGCCGATCTGGTGGGCCAGTTCACCCTGATGGTCGCCAACCTGGCGCCGCGCAAGATGAAATTCGGCATCAGCGAAGGCATGGTGCTGGCCGCCAGCCATGCCAATGAAAAAGCCCACCCCGGCATCCACATCCTGACCCCCTGGCCAGGTGCCACGCCCGGCATGCGCGTGCGCTAAGTCCCTGCAAGCCCGATGTTGGCGCACCCATGATTCCCCTGATACGCGGCTGGACGGACGCCCAGCGCACCGTCCAGACCAATACGCGTCTGGGCGTCACCCTGGCCTTTGTGGCCGGGGCCGCCAACGCCGGAGGTTTTTTGGCCGTGGGGCAATACACCTCCCACATGACGGGCGTGGTGTCATCGATTGCAGACTCCGTCGTGCTGGGCAACATCACCGTGGCGCTGGTTGGCGTGGTGATGCTGCTGGCGTTTGTGGGGGGTGCCATGTGCACCGCCATTCTGGTCAACTGGGGACTGCGACGCGAATTGCACAGCGCCTATGGCCTGCCGCTGTTGCTGGAAGCCTTTTTGCTGCTGATCTTCGGGCTGTTTGGCAGCGCCATGAATGTGGCGGCCCAGCTGTTTGCGCCGTTGACCGTGGTGTTGCTGTGCTTCATCATGGGACTGCAAAACGCGGTCATTACCAAAATTTCCCGGGCGGAAATCCGCACCACCCACGTGACCGGGTTGGTCACCGACATGGGCATTGAGCTGGGCAAGCTGGTCTACATCAACGCTGGCGAGGGCACGACCCGGGTGCTCGCCAACCGTGACAAGCTGCGTTTGCAGGGCAAGCTGATTGCCGGTTTTCTGGGGGGCGGCCTCATGGGCGCCGCCGGGTTCAAATACGCCGGCTTCATCAGCACCGTACCGCTGGCTATTTTGTTGCTGTTGGTGGTGCTGCGCCCGCTGTGGACGGACGCCCAGCAGCGTCTGGCCCCCCGCTAAGCTCGCAAAAAAACCAGCCCTTTCCTGATCACTGACTCCCTACTTTGTCAATGTCCCATCCACCCGGTCAACGCCCCCTGCTCTCAGCCCTGTCTTTTTTCAGGCCCCGTTTGGTGGATGCGCTGCAGGGCTACAACCAGCAACGATTCGTCAAGGACCTTGGTGCAGGGCTGACGGTGGGCGTCGTGGCCCTGCCACTGGCCATGGCCTTTGCCATTGCCAGCGGCCTCAAGCCCGAGGCGGGTCTGTTCACCGCCATCATTGCGGGCCTGCTGATCTCGATCCTGGGGGGCAGCCGGGTGCAAATTGGCGGACCGGCCGGGGCGTTCATTGTCATTGTGTATGGCATCGTGGACCGCTACGGCCTGGCCAACCTGATCATTGCCACCGCCATGTCAGGCGTGATGCTGTTTGCGATGGGGTTTTTCAAGCTCGGCACGCTGATCCGGTTCATTCCAGTAGCCGTGGTCATCGGCTTCACCAACGGCATTGCGGTACTGATTGCGCTGTCACAGGTCAAGGAATTTCTGGGCCTGCGTGTGACTGCCATGCCCGCCAACTTTTTTGGCATGCTGTCGACGCTGAAAGACGCGCTGCCGACCTACAACCCCAGCGCCACGGCCGTGGCCATCGCGTGCCTGGGCATTATTCTTTTTTGGCAATTTGGCATGCCGCAACTGGGCCGGACACGCCTCTGGGCGGCACGCCTGGCCCTGCTGCCTGGCTCGGTGGTGGCGCTGGTCCTGGCGACGCTGTGCGTCTCGCTGCTGAAATTGCCGGTAGAGACCATTGGCAGCCGGTTTGGCGGCATTCCCTCGGGGCTGCCGGGGCTGCAGTGGCCGGACTTCTCCTGGGAGTCCGCGCGCTTCCTGTTCATTCCGGCCGTTACCCTGGCCTTGCTCGGCGCCATCGAGTCCTTGCTGTGCGCGCGGGTGGCCGACGGCATGATTGACGACCGCCACAACCCCAACCAGGAGTTGATGGCCCAAGGCATTGCCAACTTCGTCACGCCCTTCTTTGGTGGCATGCCCGCCACCGGCACCATCGCACGCACGGTGACCAACGTCAAAAGCGGTGCCACCAGCCCGGTGGCCGGCATCGTCCACGCCCTCACCTTGCTGCTGGTGATGGTGCTGGCAGCCCCACTGGCGCAGGACATTCCGCTGGCTGCCATGGCAGCCATCCTCATGTTTGTCGCCTGGAACATGGGTGAATGGCGCGAGTTTGTGCATTTGCGCCAGTTCCGCCTGCCCTACCGCATCACGCTGCTCTCGGTCTTTTTGCTGACCGTGGTATTTGATCTGACCGTCGCGGTCGAAGTGGGGCTGGTCGCTGCCTGCGTCACCTTCATCTACCGCATCTCCAGCCTGTCCCGCTGCGAGTCCGTCCAGGAGGCAGACTTCCCCGCCCTGGCGGCCCTCCCGGGACAAGTGGCGGGCTACCGGCTTTACGGCGCCCTGTTTTTTGGTGCGGTAAAACTGATCGAAGACCTGCAGGACCATTTGCCGCGCGAGGCGCTGGTGCTGGATCTGAAAAATGTCATCTATATAGATTCGTCAGGCGCCGACACGCTGAACGACCTGGCCCGCGCCTGTGCCAAGGCGGGGGTTCGCCTGGTGGTCTGCGGGCTGAGCCATCAGCCGCTGGACATCGCCCAGCGCTGCGGCTTTGTGTCCGGCCTGGGCATCCAACACTTTTACCCCCACCTTTCCGCCGGCATGGCAGCGGTACTGGCGCCTGCCCAGCCCGCCGCCAGTGCCCCGGTAAAATGCAGCAAAGAGGACCTCGCATGAATATTTTCTACCGCCCCAAATACCAATCCGAAGCCACGCAGTTCATTGACCAGCTCAAAGCCAAAGACCCGGCGCTGGAAGCCAAGCAGCGCCAGGGCCGTGACCTGCTGTGGGACAAGGAAGTAGACCGCAGCGCCTGGAGCGAATACCGTGAAGCCGAGGTAGAGCAAAAGCCCTACGTCTACCAAACCGACGCCAAGTAAGCTATTTTTAGTCAAATCAGCCTCTAGCCCTCGTATTCATTGCGCAAGCAGCTACATATTTAATAGCTAATCAATGAGCGTCAAAGTTGACCGCAGCGCGCTGGCCGCCGCCCATGCGCCTGTACTGGCCGCCATGCCGGATGTGGTTGACCATGTGGCCGTTGCACGCCTGTATGGCGAGCCGCTGTTCGCCATGCCGCAGGATTTGTACATCCCGCCGGACGCGCTGGAGGTCTTTCTTGAAGCCTTTGAAGGTCCGCTGGACCTGCTGCTCTATCTGATCCGCAAGCAGAATTTCAATATTCTGGACATCCCCATGGCGGGCGTGACGCGCCAATACCTGGTCTACGTGGACGAGATTCGTGGCCGCAACCTGGAACTGGCTGCCGAATACCTGCTGATGGCCGCCATGCTGATCGAGATCAAGTCACGCATGCTGCTGCCGCCCAAAAAGGTGGCCGAGGGCGAAGAGGTCGAAGACCCGCGCGCCGAGCTGGTGCGCCGCCTGCTGGAATACGAACAGATGAAGCTGGCCGGGGCCAAGCTGAACGCCGTGCCGCAATTTGGTCGCGACTTTCTCAAGGCACAGGTCTTTATCGAGCAGTCCATGCAACCGCGTTTCCCCGACGTGAGCGTGGTTGATCTGCAGGAAGCCTGGCGCGACATTCTGAAGCGTGCCAAACTGGTGCAGCATCACAAGATCACCCGCGAAGAACTGTCGGTGCGGGAGCACATGAGCATGATGCTCAAGAAACTCCAGGGCCGCCGTTTTGTCGAATTTGAGGAACTGTTTGACGCGACCCAAGGCACGCCCGTGCTGGTCGTGACCTTCATCGCGATGCTGGAACTGGCCAAAGAAACCCTGATTGAAATCACCCAGGCCGAAGTATTTGCCCCCATTTACGTCCGCCTGGCCTACTCACCTGCTTGAATGCACGAACCGTGACACTCCGTCACCCCTGACATGTCTACTACCCACCATTTTGACGTGCTGATTGTCGGCAGCGGCCTGGCCGGACTGAGCGCCGCCCTGCTGCTGAGCACCACCCGGCGCGTTGCCGTCATCACCAAGCGCGCGGTTCACGAAGGCTCCAGCGGCTGGGCCCAGGGCGGTATTGCCGCCGTCTGGAGCAAAGACGACAGCTTTGAAGCCCACGTCGACGACACCCTGATTGCCGGCGCAGGCCTGTGCGACCTGGACGCCACCCGCTTTGTGGTCGAACAAGCCCCGCAAGCCATTGCCTGGCTGCAAAGCATGGGCGTGCCCTTCTCTGAAGAAGCTGGCCAGCTGCACCTGACCCGCGAAGGCGGCCACAGCGCGCGGCGCATTGTGCATGTGACCGATGCCACGGGCGCAGCCGTGCAGCGCACGCTGATCGAGCGCGTGCGCCAGACCCCCAACATCAGCCTGTTCGAGAACCACACACTGGTGGACCTGATCACCGACGCCAAACTCGCGTCGCTCCAGGGCAGCGACGCCAAGCCGGGCGACGAACCCGTCCATTGCCTGGGCTTGTATGCGCTGGACGAAGTGACCGACGAAGTGCTCACCTTTCAGGCACCGCACACGATCCTGGCCACGGGCGGGGCAGGCAAGGTCTACCTCTACACCACCAACCCCGACACCGCCACCGGCGATGGCATTGCCGCCGCATGGCGCGCGGGATGCAAAGTGCAGAACATGGAGTTCATCCAGTTCCACCCCACCTGCCTCTACCACCCCCACGCCAAGTCTTTTTTGATCAGCGAAGCGGTTCGCGGTGAAGGCGGCCGCCTGCTGCTGCCCGACGGCACCCGCTTTATGCCGCAGCACGACGAACGCGCCGAGCTGGCACCCCGTGATGTGGTGGCACGCGCCATCGACTTCGAGATGAAAAAAGGCGGCTTTGACTGCGTCTACCTCGACATCTCGCACCAACCGCTGAGCTTCCTGCAAGAGCATTTTCCCAACATCTATGCGCGCTGCCTGGAGCTGGGCATTGACATCTCCAAGCAGCCCATTCCCGTGGTGCCTGCGGCCCATTACACCTGTGGCGGGGTATTGACCGATCTGGCCGGACGCACCGACGTGGCCGGTCTGTATGCCATTGGCGAGACCGCCTGCACCGGCCTGCACGGCGCCAACCGCCTGGCGAGCAACTCGCTGGTGGAATGCATGGTGTTTGCCCAGGCCACCGCCAAAGCGATTGACCATGCCCCGGTCGCCGCCGAGCCGGTGCTGCCGGACTGGGACGAAAGCCGTGTGACCGATGCCGATGAAACCGTGGTGATCTCCCACAACTGGGACGAACTGCGCCGCTTCATGTGGGACTACGTGGGCATCGTGCGCACCAACAAGCGGCTGGAGCGTGCATCTCACCGCGTGGCCTTGCTGCAGGGTGAAATTCAGGAGTTTTACGCCCGCTTCCATGTGACGCGGGACCTGCTGGAGCTGCGCAACCTGGTCCAGGTCGCGGACCTGATCGTGCGCAGTGCCCAGGCCCGCCACGAGAGCCGGGGCCTGCACTTCAGCCGGGACTACCCGGAACTCGCCCCGGTGGCGCTGCCCACCATCCTGACGCCGTGAACGGGCTCTTGCTCACCCCATGAATTACAGCGTCAAAGAAATTTTCTACACCCTGCAGGGTGAAGGGGCACAAGCGGGTTCACCGGCGGTATTTTGCCGCTTTGCCGGCTGCAACCTGTGGACCGGCCGCGAGAGTGATCGCGCCAGCGCCATTTGCCGCTTTTGCGACACCGATTTTGTCGGCACCGACGGCACACTGGGCGGAAAATTCGTGCAGGCCGACGAACTCGCTGCGGTGATTGAAGCGCAATGGCCCGCGGGCGATACCGCCCACCGCTTGGTCGTGTTGACCGGCGGTGAGCCGCTGCTGCAGATCGACACCGACCTGATTGATGCCTTGCACGCACGCAGTTTTCGCATTGCGGTGGAAACCAATGGCTCCTTGCCCGCGCCTGAAGGCATTGACTGGCTGTGCGTAAGCCCCAAGGCTGGCGCGCCGTGGGTGCAGCAGCAGGGACAGGAACTCAAACTGGTCTGGCCGCAACCCGAACTGGACTTGCAAACCATGGCCAGCACGGGCAACTTCCAACACCGCTACCTGCAACCCATGGACGGACCCGACCAGGCGGCCAACACCGCCACCTGCATCAGCGCCTGCCTGGCCCAGCCCCTCTGGCGCCTGAGCCTGCAAACCCACAAGATCAGCGGCATACGCTGAGTCCCACGGCCAAACTCACCACCATGCAATTCACCATCAGCCAACGCTTCTTTTTCGATGCCGCCCACACCTTGAACCGGGAGATCGAAACCGAAGGCAGCCGCCGCATCCACGGTCACACCTACCACGCAGAAGTCAGCCTGGGCGGTGAGCGGGACCCCGTCAGCGGCATGGTGCTGGACCTGGGTCATCTGCGCCGCCGGCTGGGCGATGTGCGCGAACTGCTGGACCACCACCTGCTCGACGAGGTGCCCCACCTGGGTGCACCAACACTGGAAAACCTCTGCCTCTTCATCGCCAATGCCCTGCCCGACCTGCGCGACAACCTGGCGCAGGTACGTGTCTGGCGCGAAGCATTGGGTGACGGCTGCGTGCTCAACTTCAAAGCCTGAAGCGGCACCCGCGCCCGCAGGCGGCTCAGATCAGGTCGGCAGCCATCCAGCCGCGCAGGCTGTTGATAAAAGCCAGGCCGCTGGCGCGTGATAAATCGTCCACCCGCACCACGGATTCGACCAGCAGGCCCTCGTCAAGGTAACGCGCGCGGCCCACACCGGCCAGCAGCCCGGAGGTCAAGGGGGGGGTGACCCAGCTCCCATCCAGTTGCACCGCTATATTGCCCCGCGTGCATTCAGTCAACTCGCCGCGCGGGTTCCACAGCAAGGTGTCAAACACGTCCGGCAAGGTGGGTGCAAAAGCGTCGTAGTGAGCCCGCCGGGTGGTTTTGAAGCGCACAAACTCACTGTCGGTCTCCGCCAGTGGGCTGGTGGCCAGCGCCAGGCGCACGCGAGGTGGCGACGGCGCCATGGCATGTGCCTGGGCCACAGGCTGCCCCGCCACCCCCAGCAACAAGCGCACCCGCCACAGCCCCCCTGGATGCATGCCGGCCAGGTCTTGCAGGCAGCCCTCGACCTGCGCCGGGTTCCAGACGTAGCCGAAATGGGTGGCGGCACCGGCCATCCGGGCCAGGTGACGTGTCAGGTGGCGAAAGACGCCGTTCTCCAGCGCCAGCGTCTCCAGCAGTTCAAAGGACTGGCTGGCGCGCGTCAGAAAAGCGCGCTTGTGGCGCCATTCCTGCCACTCGCCCTCGGCCGTGGCATCGGCCGTGATGCCGCTGCCAATGCCGCAGCGGGCGGCACGGCCCTGCACGGTCACGGTGCGAATGGCCACATTGAAGGTGGCCGCGCCGCCAGGGCGCACCACGCCAATGGCACCGCAGTAAACGCCGCGTGGCTCGCTCTCCAGACGGCGAATCGTCTGCATGGCCTGCACCTTGGGCGCCCCGGTGATGGAGCCACACGGAAACAGGGCCGTGAACACGTCCGCCAGCGTGGTGCCGGGTTTCGTCAGGGCCTGCACATCCGAGGTCATTTGCCACACGCTGGGCAAGGCCTCCAGCTGGAACAGCTGCGGCACCTTCACCGAAAACGGTTGGGCGATACGGGAGACGTCGTTGCGGATCAAATCCACGATCATCACGTTTTCAGCACACTCCTTGGCTGAAGCCCGGAGTTGGGCTGCCCGTTCGGCATCGTCTTCTGGCGTGGCGCCGCGGGGCGCGGTGCCCTTCATCGGGCGCATCAGAATGCGCTCGCCATCCCAGTCAAAAAACAGTTCGGGTGAAACCGACAGCACCTGTTCGCTGCCCGTGTCAATGAAGGCCCCATAGCCTCCCGGTTGGGCCCGGCGCATGGCCATGAAGAGGTCACGCGGGCTGCCCTGCAGCTCGCCCGTCAGGGGCGCGGTGTAGTTGAGCTGGTAAAACTCGCCGGCCGCAATACCTTGGTGAATGTCGGCCATACCCTGATCAAAAGCTTGGCGGGTCAGCCCCTCTTCCCACTGCGCCACGGTGGCAACACCCGGCGCGGCCTCGGGCCAGGGCAAAGCGGCATCAAAAACACCAAACCAGGCCAGCGGACCCTGCGCCTCATGCACCGCCAGCGCGGGGTCAAAGGCCCGGGCGGCTTCGTAGCGCAGGTATCCGACACACCAAAAGCCTTGCCGACTCAGGGTCTGAACAGACGCCAGCAAGGGCACAACCTCTGCCGCGGTGCGGGCGATCAAAGTCTGGCGCGGGACACCAAAGGCGCAATGCAGGGCTGTCGTCGTTCCGTCCGCGTGAGGCGATGCAAAGTCAATCAGCGTTTGCATCAGGAGCGTGCTCCTTGCGCACAGCGCAGCAGGCGGCGGCCCTGTGGCTTTACGTCAGATAGGCGCGTGGTTTTGGGCACTGTCGTGGTGAAATTTTTCATGGACGTGAAGCATAGCCGGATCGACTAGACTCGCCCCACCTTGTTTGAATTGGCCCAAAATCGACCATGACAGCCTCCACCACAGCCCCGGCGTCCCCCTACGGCACCCTGCCCCCCAGCGCTGCGCCAGCCTTGCGCAAACCCATCAGCTTGCCCCGTTTGCTGGAGATGCATGCGAGGGGCGAAAAAATCACCATGCTGACCGCCTATGACGCCACGTTTTCGGCTGTCGCCGACGCGGCGGGCGTGGAGTGCATTCTGGTGGGTGACTCCTTGGGCATGGTGTGCCAGGGCCTGAGCAGCACCGTGGGTGTTTCGTTGGAAACCATGCGCTACCACGTGGAAAGCGTGGCGCGCGGTTTGCGCCGCTCGCAGGCCACGGCCTGGCTGGTCGGGGACCTGCCGTTTGGCACCTACCATGAGTCAAAAGAACAGGCACTGCACAGCGCGGCCGTGCTGATGCAGGCCGGGGCCCACATGGTCAAGCTAGAAGGTGGCGGCTGGACGACGGACACCGTGCGTTTTCTGGTCGAACGCGGCATTCCCGTGTGCGCGCATCTGGGCCTGACGCCGCAAACCGTGCACGCCCTGGGCGGCTACCGGGTACAAGGCAAGACGCTCGAATCTGCAGCCTTGCTGAAACAGCAAGCGCACGCCCTGCAGGACGCCGGCGCCACCTTGTTGGTACTGGAGATGGTGCCTGCCGCACTCGCAGCAGAATTGACGGCCGAATTGCTGCATTGCCCGACCATCGGTATTGGCGCCGGCAAAGACACGGCGGGCCAGGTACTGGTCCTGCACGACATGCTGGGCATGAACCTGGGCAAGATGGCCAAATTCGTCCACAACTTCATGGCCGATGCCCCCGGCATCAAGGAAGCCATGCAAGCTTACGTGAGTGCCGTCAAAGGCGGCACCTTCCCCGACAACGCCAAACACGCCTGGTAAGCGCTCCCCCATGAAAATCGTCCACACCATTGCTGAACTGCGCGCGCACCTGGCACCGTTCAAACACCCCGCTTTTGTTCCCACCATGGGCAACCTGCACGACGGTCATCTGGCCCTGGTGCGGCAGGCCAAGCCCTTGGGTGATGTCACCGTGGTCAGTATCTTTGTCAACCGCCTGCAGTTTTTGCCGCACGAGGACTTTGACACGTACCCGAGAACCTGGGAGTCGGATTGCACCCGACTTGAAACCGCAGGCTGCGATGTGGTCTTTGCCCCCAGCGAGAAAGAGCTGTATCCCGAGCCCCAGACTTTCAAGGTGCATCCACCAGCCGAGCTGGCTGACATCCTGGAAGGCTTCTTTCGCCCCGGGTTTTTCATCGGCGTCTGTACCGTGGTGATGAAGCTATTTGCCTGCGTGCAACCGCGCGTGGCCGTGTTTGGCCAAAAAGATTACCAGCAACTCATGATCATCCGGCGCATGGTGCAACAGTTTGCCCTGCCCATCGAGATCATCGGCGGCGAGACCGAGCGTGCACCAGACGGTCTGGCCCTGTCATCACGCAATGGTTACCTGAGTGAAGGCGAACGCGCCGAGGCGGTGCAACTGTCGCTCGCGCTCAAGGGCATCGCCGCCGGCCTGCAAACTGGCGCAAGCGACATCGCCGCCCTGGAAGCCCAGGCCATGGCGACCCTGACGGCACGCGGCTGGAACCCGGACTACCTGGTGGCACGGCGCCGCAGCGATTTGCAGGCCCCGACCGCGGGGGATGCCTTGGTGGTGCTGGGCGCCGCCAAAATTGGCAATACGCGTTTGATCGACAACTTCGAAATTTGAGCTAATTTACCCCCGGTTTTACCCAGAATTTCAGGCGCCAGGTGCAGCCCAATAAAGTCCCTGAAATGCCCTTGCCGAAGAAATGGAGCTGGTGATGGTCCAGAAACAACCCAGTCTTGGTTATCAACTCTCATGAGTTGAACGTCTGCAATGCGGCGGGGGACGAAACCGCTGTCGCGGTAGTCTCCGAGCCGGCGTGTGTGTTTTGCACAGGGGGATGTGCGTGCCTATGTTGTGAATTGAGGCAATTGGCCTCGTTCACAACAGGAGCA
>NZ_JBWMAW010000021.1:0-62314 GCF_056521395.1 Rhodoferax sp. LS1R11 | reverse complement strand
GGCTGTGCTCCTGTTGTGAACGAGGCCAATTGCCTCAATTCACAACATAGGCACGCACATCCCCCTGTGCAAAACACACACGCCGGCTCGGAGACTACCGCGACAGCGGTTTCGTCCTACGACCAAAAGGAGTCGTAGCTTCAAGGTCCTCCATTGCGGTCATCGAGTCAAGCGTAACCAACAGCCGAAGGCATCACGACTGCGGATGACTCCGGCCAATACTCAACATTGAGGGTTGGGACAAAATTTTCCAGATCAATCCAGCAATGTTCGTTATCGAACAAAGCGCGCCTGTACGTTAGATATAGACTTAATTGTCTGTTCTCCTTCCTTAAAGAAGCTGGCGAAAAACGATGACTGCGTTTGAAGAAGATAGATTAGAAATATCAGAAATACCGAATACAAAAAACCGGGGCAGCGCCGTCCAGCTGTGTATGCAATCTCAACGGTCCACTTGACAAGGAAACCACCATGACGAGCAAACAAAACCCACGTGACAAACAGGCCCCTCATACCGGCAAGGTCGAAAACGACACCAACAAGCTGGGTGAGCAGCAGCCCACGCAGTTGAATCAAGGGCACCGTACGCCGGACAGCCGTAGCGACCGCGAGGCGCACGTGGGCGGCAGCAATCAGTCGCAGTCGCGGCGCGGGCCGGTGGGCAGCCCCAAGCGTTGATTCTCGGGGATCTGTTCGTTAGCGCGGTTGCCCGGCACGCTGATCCACGCCAACCTTTCTGGCGCTGCCTTCTCGGGCGATTGGCTGTGGATGGTTGGCGACGACCTGTACATCCTCGCCGGGCCGACGATGATGCTCGATGGCGAGATTCGCGTCTTCAAATGGTCGGGTGCCAAACCCATGCTGGCCGCCAACCGCGAGTCGGTGCGTTTTGAGATAGCGCTGACTGAATCGGTCTCCTTGCCACACGGTCGCGGCATCAACCGCGCGGAGGCCCTTTGCAACCTGCCGCCAGGGCTGGTACCAGGTACGCCGAGCTGGCTCGTTCTGTACGACGCGCCGGGTGCTGATCGCAAGGACGGTGAATACACCGTCTTCGGCGACATGTGGCGCCACGATTGACGCACCTGTGGTCAACTTACTTCGACGAATTGTTCTCCCAAGTCATCGTTACCATTAATAGCAGCAAGTTCAAGGCACGCCAGACAACTTCTAGAGGGGACGAATAAAGTAACCCATTTTTGGCGCACGGAGATACACGCAGCCCGCTGAAGCCAGTCACATAAAAAATCGCTCACGGAATTCACGTAACCGCTTCCGATTTTCTGCAACACTCCTTCTGCTTGCGCAGTTTCTAGTGTGTTGCATCGACCGGTTGAATCCAAACCACAAAGCTGACGGATCGGCGGCTCCCCTCAAAAATCAACCCTGCTCGTCAAGGCTGTTTCACGATCACCGGCTGCACCTGAAACACATTGGCTGATGCGGTGTCCACCGTCACCTTGACCCAGTGCAGCGAGGGGCTGCCAAAGGTTTGCAGGCGCGTCAGGTTGGGCAGCAGTTTGGCAGGGCTGTACAGGGGCTTGTCGAGCTTGAAGAAGTGCGTGTCGCCGTGCACAAACAGCACCTGGCCCTTGTAGGCTTCGGTTTGTGCGACCAGTGCATCCATGAAATTGCGGTAGCCGATGACGCCCGGTGCGTTGCTTTCGTTAACCTCTTCGGTCTCGGGCAAGTCAAAACCGGGGTCGGCCTGCACCACAACCACCACACCCGCGGCGCCTTGGGCCTGGGCTTGTGCAAAGGCGGCTTTCAGCCACACCACGTTGGCGGCGTCACGCTCCAGGTACTCGGCATTGGCGGCATCGCATTGCGCGGCATTGCGGGCACTCTTGTTCGCGCAGTCTTTGGCATTCAAGATGAGGTTGTTGTTGCTGCCCGGCATATTGATGCCGGCAAACACCACACCACCATGGCTGAAACGGGTGTTCTCCACATACTTCTCGCCGGGCTTGCCTTGGTGCTCTAGCGCCATCTGGTTTTGGCCCAGGCTGCTCAGCGTGGGGAACATCACGCGGCGAATATGCGCCAGGCGCTCCAGCGCGTCATAACCCCCGTTGTTGATGCGGTGGCAATCGGTCCACTCGTTGTCACCGGGCACGTAGACCACGGGCTTGGCCATGCTGCCGAACATCTTGAGCGCATCGGTGTAGATGTCGTCCGTGCACTTGGAGCTGCCGTCCTTGATGTCACCGTCGTAAATCGAAAACGCGATGTCGGAGGCGTTGATGCTGTTCAGCACGGCGGGCAACTTGGGGTCGTCCCCGGCTTTTTTGTACGGCATGTCGCCCCACAAACCAAACGAGTAAGCCTGACCGCCCAACGTACCCGCTGACGACCCGGAGGGCGTGCTGGTGGAGGCACAGGAAATCAGACTCAACGCGACCATCACGGACGCCACACTTCGCAACAACATGCCAACACCTCCAACAAAAACAATGGGACACGTCCACTTTATGTAGCCCACGTGACGGGGCCGTGACAAGACCAACTTGGTGCAAACCCCTAGTTGCACGGTGGCACATGTATTGCTAGTATTCAGGCAGAAGTTGACTAAACGGTCAGATTTTTCAGCTTGCGGTTTTGGGTCCACTTTTTCAGGAGTTACCAGCGTGTCCATTTCATCCTCCCCTGATGTTCGTCCCGGTCGGCTCAACGCGTCGGAGTATGCCCAGCGCTTTGGCGATGCCACGCCCCGGTTCACGCAGGCGCAGGCAGTGCTGGAAGCCGAGCGCTGCCTGTACTGCTTTGATGCGCCTTGTGCCACCGCCTGCCCCACCAGCATTGATGTGCCGTCCTTCATCAAGCGCCTGGCCGATGGCAACCTGCGCGGCTCGGCGCGCGCCATTCTGGAGAGCAACCCGCTGGGCGGCATGTGCGCCCGCGTCTGCCCAACCGAGAACCTGTGCGAGGCCGTGTGTGTGCGCAACACGCAGGAGGGCAAGCCGGTGGCCATTGGCCGCTTGCAACGCCACGCCGTGGACGCCTTGATGGAAAGCGACAAACCGCAACTCTTCACCCGCGCCGCCAGCACCGGCAAAAAGGTGGCGGTGGTGGGCGCTGGCCCGGCCGGCCTGGCCTGTGCCCACACGCTGGCGCGCCAGGGCCATGACGTGGTGGTGTTTGACGCCCGCGCCAAGGCCGGTGGCCTCAATGAATACGGCCTGGCCAGCTACAAGACACCCGACAACTTCGCCCAGGCCGAGGTGCAGTGGCTGCTGGACCTCGGCGGCATTGAGGTGCGCACCGGCTGGAAGCTGGAAACGCCCGCGCAACTCGATGCCCTGCGCCAGGACTTTGACGCCCTGTTTCTGGGCATGGGCCTGAGCAGCACGCACCAGCTCAAGGTGCCCGGTGAAGCGCTGGACGGGGTGCAGGACGCGGTGGACTTCATCGCCACGCTGCGCCAGACCGAAGACCTGGCCACGCTGCCCGTCGGTCGGCGTGTGATCGTGATTGGCGGCGGCATGACGGCGGTGGACGCCTCGGTGCAGAGCAAGCTGCTGGGCGCCAAGGTGGTTCATATGGTGTACCGCCGTGGGCCGGACACGATGTCGGCCTCCCGGGCCGAACAGGAATGGGCGCAGACCCACGGCGTGGTGCTGCACCAGTGGCTGGCCCCGGTGGAAATTCTGGGCCACAACGGCCATGTGAGCGCCGTGCGTTTTGCCGAACAGGCCTTGACCGATGGCAAGCTGCAACCCACGGGCCGCGAGATCACCTGGGAGGCCGACATGGTGCTCAAGGCCATCGGACAGCAATTGGGCAACCCGGTGCTGGCCCAGGCCGGCCTGACGCTGGACGGCGGCCGCCTTGCCACCGACGCGCAAGGGCTGACCAGCCTGCCCGGCGTCTGGGCGGGGGGCGACTGCCGTGCGGGCGGGCTGGACCTGACGGTTGAAGCGGTCGAACACGGCAAGCAGTCGGCACGGGCCATTCACGCGCACCTCGTGCGCGCCTGAACCGGCCCGATCTGCCCAACGCCACCCCTCATCACCCCTCACATTTCGGAGCTCTTCATGGCCAATCTGCACACCACGTTCGCGGGCATTGAAAGCCCCAACCCCTTCTGGCTGGCGTCTGCGCCGCCCACCGACAAAGCTTACAACGTCAACCGCGCCTTTGAAGCCGGCTGGGGCGGCGTAGTCTGGAAAACACTGGGCGAGGCCGGGCCACCCGTGGTCAACGTCAACGGCCCGCGTTATGGCGCGCTGCTCACGCCGGACCGGCGGCTCATGGGGTTCAACAACATCGAGCTCATCACCGACCGCGACCTGGAACTCAACCTGAGCGAGATCACCGAGGTCAAGCGCAACTGGCCGGACCGCGCCATGGTGGTGTCGCTGATGGTGCCCTGTGTGGAGGAGTCCTGGAAAGCCATATTGCCGCGCGTGGAAGACACCGGTGCGGATGGCATTGAACTCAACTTTGGCTGCCCGCACGGCATGAGCGAGCGCGGCATGGGCGCCGCCGTGGGCCAGGTGCCTGAGTACATCGAGATGGTCACGGCGTGGTGCAAGCAGTACACCCGGCTACCGGTGATCGTGAAGCTCACTCCCAATATCACCGACGTGCGCCTGCCGGCCCGCGCGGCCAAGCGCGGCGGGGCCGATGCGGTGTCGCTCATCAATACCATCAACTCCATCATGGGCGTGGACCCCTACACGCTGAAGATGAGCCCCAGCACCGGCGGCAAGGGCTCGCACGGCGGTTACTGCGGCCCGGCCGTCAAACCCATTGCGCTCAACATGGTGGCCGAAATTGCGCGTGATCCGCTCACTGCCGGGTTGCCCATCAGCGGCATCGGCGGCGTGGGCAACTGGCGCGATGCGCTGGACTTCATCGCGCTGGGTTCGGGCACGGTGCAGGTGTGCACCGCCGCCATGGTGTACGGCTTCAAGATCGTGCAGGAGATGACGGACGGTTTATCCAACTACATGGACGAGATGGGCTTCCAATCGATTGACGACTTCCGCGGCAAGGCCGTGCCCACGGTGAGCGACTGGCGTTACCTGAACCTGAACCACATCAGCAAGGCGGTCATCAACCAGGACAACTGCATCCAGTGCGGGCGCTGCCACATTGCGTGCGAAGACACCTCGCACCAGGCCATCACCACCACCAAGGACGGCAAGCGCTTTTTCGAGGTGCGCGAGGACGAATGTGTGGGCTGCAACCTGTGCGCCGTGGTGTGCCCGGTGCCCGAGTGCATCACCCTGCGCGACCTCGCCCCCGGCGAGCTGGACCTGCGCACCGGCAAAACCGTCAGCGCCCAACACGCCGACTGGACCACCCACCCGAACAACCCCCTGCGGGTTGCGCAAGAGGCTTGATTCCCACCGGTTTAGGGATCAAAATGACCTCTAGCCCCCGTTCCATGTGCGCAAGCAGCTATACATTCAGGAGCAACTCATGAGCACCCTTTTCATTCGTGGCGGCACCGTGGTCAACGCCGACCGCGCCTTCAAAGCCGACGTCATCACCCAGGACGGCAAGATCACCGCGGTGGGCGAGAACCTCTCAGCCCCGGCAGGCGCCACGGTGGTGGACGCCGGCGGCCAGTACGTCATGCCCGGCGGCATCGACCCGCACACCCACATGCAGCTGCCCTTCATGGGCACCACCACCATGGACGACTTCTTCACCGGCACGGCCGCCGGCATGGCGGGCGGCACCACCACCATCATCGACTTTGTCATTCCCAACCCGCAGCAGTCCATCATGGAGGCTTACCAGACCTGGCGCGGCTGGGCCGAAAAAGCCGCGTCCGACTATTCCTTTCACGTCGCCATCACCTGGTGGGACGAGTCGGTGAAACACGACATGGGCACACTGGTACAGCAAGAGGGCGTGAACAGCTTCAAGCACTTCATGGCCTACAAAAACGCCATCATGTGCGACGACGAAACGCTGGTGAACAGCTTCAAGCGCTGCATGGAACTGGGTGCCATGCCGACCGTGCACGCGGAAAATGGCGAACTGGTTTTTCTGCTGCAAAAGCAGGTGGCCGAGATGGGCATCACCGGTCCTGAAGGCCACCCGCTCTCGCGCCCGCCAATGGTGGAAGGCGAAGCCGCCAACCGCGCCATCGCCATTGCCGAGGTGCTGAATGTGCCGATCTACGTGGTGCACGTGTCCTGCATCGAGGCGGCCGAGGCCATTGCCCGTGCCCGCGCCCGCGGCCAGCGCGTGTATGGCGAGGTGCTGGCCGGGCACCTGGTGGTGGACGACAGCGTGTACCGCGACCCCGACTTCTCAGTAGCCGCCGCCCATGTGATGAGCCCGCCGTTTCGCTCCAAAAACAACCAGGAATTCCTGTGGCGCAGCCTGCAAAGCGGCAACCTGCACACCACCGCGACCGACCACTGCACCTTCTGCGCGGCACAAAAAGCGGCCGGCAAAGACGACTTTTCAAAGATCCCCAACGGCTGCGGCGGCGTGGAAGAACGCCTGGCCGTCATCTGGGACGCGGGTGTGAACACCGGGCGGCTCACGCCCTCCGAGTTCGTCGCCATCACGTCAAGCAACACCGCCAAGCTGTTCAACATCTACCCGCAAAAAGGCAGCGTGTCAGTGGGCTCCGATGCCGACCTGGTGGTGTGGGACCCGCAAGGCACCAAGACGCTGTCTGCCAAAACGCAGTTTAGCAAGGGTGACTTCAACATCTTCGAGGGCCGCACGGTCAAGGGCATTCCCAGCCACACCGTGAGCCAGGGCAAGCTGGTGTTTGTGCAGGGCGACCTGCGCGCCGAGCGCGGCGTGGGCCGCTACATCAAGCGCCCTGCATTTGGCGCGAACTTTGCGGCGAACAAACAACGGGCCGAGACGCTGGCACCGACAGCCGTCCTCCGCTGACAACCAGCCTGGCCCAACCTTTTCCGGAGCACACCATGAACACTGCAACCGCCATCGACCTGGATTCCATTCGCATCAACGGCCCCCGCCTGTGGGACACCCTGATGGAGCTCGCAAAAATTGGGGCCACGCCCAAAGGCGGCGTCTGCCGCCTGACCCTGACCGACCTCGACAAACAGGGGCGCGACCTGGTGGTGGCCTGGGCCAAGCAGGCCGACATGACGGTGACCATCGACAAAATCGGCAACGGCTTCATGCGCCGTGCCGGGCGCAACAACAGCCTGCCGCCCATCATGACCGGCAGCCACATCGACACCCAGCCCACCGGTGGCAAGTTCGACGGCAACTACGGCGTGCTGGCGGGCCTGGAAGTGGTGCGCACGCTCAACGACTTGGGGCTAGAAACCGAAGCCCCGATTGAAGTCGCCTTCTGGACCAACGAAGAAGGCTCGCGCTTTGTGCCGGTAATGATGGGCTCAGGCGTGTTCGCCAAGGCCTTCACGCTGGAGCATGCGTATGCCGCCACCGATACCGAAGGAAAAAGCGTGAAAGGCGAGCTGGAGCGCATTGGCTACATCGGCAAGCAGGAGCCTGGCGACCACCCGATTGGCGCGTATTTCGAGACGCACATCGAACAAGGCCCGGTGCTTGAAGACCACGACGTCACCATTGGCGTGGTGCAGGGCGTGCTGGGCATCCGCTGGTTTGACTGCACCGTGACCGGCATGGAAGCCCACGCCGGCCCCACCCCCATGGCGCTGCGCAAGGACGCGATGCAGGCCGCCACCCACATCATGCAAGAGGTGGTGGCCAGCGCGCTGCGCCACACGCCACATGGCCGCGGCACCGTGGGCATGGTGCAGGTGTTCCCCAACAGCCGCAACGTGATCCCCGGCCGCGTCAAATTCAGCATTGACCTGCGCAACGCCACCGACGCGCTGGTGGACCAGATGGCTGACGAGGTCAAAGCCTTCTCCGCCAAGGTAGCGAAGGACAGCGGGCTGGAGGTGAACATTGAACTGGTGTCGAGCTACTCGGCCATCGGTTTTCACAACGACTGCATCGACGCCGTGGCCCGCGCCGCGGCCAAGCTGGGCTACTCCAACATGCCCGTCGTCTCCGGCGCCGGGCACGATGCGGTTTACATGGCCAAGCTCGCGCCCAGCGGCATGATCTTCATCCCCTGCAAAGACGGCATCAGCCACAACGAGATTGAGGATGCGAAACCGGAACACATTACCGCCGGGTGCAATGTGCTGTTGCATGCGATGTTGGAGCGGGCGGGGGTGGTTTGAGGGGGATTCATTGAAAGAGAAGTTCTTCGTATGAGCAGCACCGCCAAAATTTTCACCATCAGCGACGCGCAAGTCGTTCACTTGCCGCTGGAGTTTCGCTTCGATTGCAACAAGGTCTACATACGCCGAGACCCCGCCACAGGGGACGTGGTCTTGTCCCGTCGCCCCGATTCATGGGATGGCCTCTTTGCCCTTTATGAAACCACACAGGTTCCCGCAGACTTCATGTCGGAGGTCGACCGCAACCAGGGCGAGCAAGTGCGCGACCCCTTTGCGGATGCCGCCGCATGACGCTCTACATGCTCGACACCCACATTGCCGGTCACATCATCAAGGGCGATATGCCGGCCATCACCCAGGCGGAATGGCTGTACGGCGTCGCCAAGCGCGGCCACCCTGTCGGGTTATCAGCCCGGGTTCATGAATTTCTAGCGCGGGTGGAAGTCATGCCATGGACGGCGGAAGTGGGGCATGTTTACGGCGACCTGCGCGCTGAGTGCGAGGCTGGCGGTATCACGCTGGCACCGATGGACATGATGATCGCCGCTCACGTCAAGGCGACAGGTGCGATCTTGGTGACGCGGGACAAAGCGTTTGGCCGCGTACCGCAGGGCTTGACGCGGGAAGACTGGAGTCAGGCTACGCATGCACCAGCTAGGGCCAGCGCAGCCGCCAAGCTGCGCTACTCCAATATGACTTTCAATCCACCGTAACCCAGGCTGAGTTGAGGTTATTGCTCTTGAGCGCAGCGTCAATGAAGGCAAGGCTGCGAATGCCTTCATCCAATCCCGGCACACGGGCCCTCATCACGGCTTCTCCGCGCTGATGCTCGCGGATATCCAGCGCAAAGTCACGGTACAACTGTGCAAAGGCTTCAATGAAGCCTTCAGGGTGGCCTTGCGGCAGTCTGGTTGCATCCGTTGCGGATTGCGGCAAGTCAGACATGCCCCGCGTCAGCCGCCGTGCTGGTTGCCCCAGCGCCGTGAACCAAAGCTCATTGGGCTGCTCCTGCTGCCATCGCAGGGAAGCCTTGCTACCGTAGACCCGCAAACGCAGTCCATTCTCTTCACCGCATGCCACCTGGCTGGCCCACAACAGGCCACGGGCACCGCTGGCATAACGCAACTGGATTTGCACATGGTCGTCCACCCGGCGGCCAAGCACAAAGCTGGTGAGTTCTGCACTGATCTCACGGGGCGCCTCGCCGCTTACAAACTCGGCCAGATGCGCCGCATGCGACCCAATGTCACCCAGGCATCCGGCCGGCCCCGCAAGCGCCGGGTCCGTGCGCCAACTGGCCTGGCGATTCCCGGAGTCCTCCAGAGGCTGTGCCAGCCAGTCTTGTGCATATTCCACCTGCACGATGCGCAAGTCACCCAATATGCCGTTTGCCACCATGTCACGTGCGGCCCGCACCAAGGGATATGCGCTGTAATTGTGCGTAAGGCCAAACAGGCAGTTGTTCTGCCGGGCAAGCAGCAGCAGTTTTTCACCATCACTTCGCAGGGTGGTAAGGGGTTTGTCGCACATGACATGCAAGCTCGCTTCCAGGAAGGCCTTGGCAACGTCAAAGTGCAAGTAGTTGGGCACCACGATAGAGACCACGTCAATGCCATCGTCGCGCTGCGCCTCCAGGCGTGCCATCTCCCGAAAATCGGTGTAGATGCGCGTCGGGTCAATGCGCATCTCCAAACCGCTCTGCAATGCGCGGTCCGGGTCAGAAGATGGCGCTACCGCCACCAGCTCGTAGTCGTCATCGAGCCGTGCCGCCAGCCGGTGCACCGCGCCAATGAAGGCACCTTGCCCCCCTCCGACCATGCCCAGGCGAAGGCGACGAGGCTTAACGGTGTGTGTCATGAAATCAACCCGCCTGGATCATTTGATCCAGCACCACGGAGTCCGCACAAAATGCACGAATGCCCTCGGACAATTTTTCAGTCCCCATGGCATCCTCATTCAGGGCGAATCTGAATTGGGACTCATCAAAGACCTGCTCCACCAGCACCCGTTGTCCGGCCTCCGCCGCCTTCAGCAGCACCGCCAGGGGGGCCGTGCTGGCGCTGAGCTCGGTTAGCAAATGGGGACTGATGGTCAACAGGTCACAACCCACCAGCGCCTGAATTTGACCCACGTTGCGAAAGCTCGCACCCATGACTTCAGTCGCAATGCCAAAATGTTTGTAGTAGTTGAATATCTCGCGCACCGACTTGACCCCCGGATCGTTGACGCCGCTGTTAAGCGCCTCATCCCAGGTCGGTCCGGCGGCCTTTTTGTACCAGTCATAAATTCTGCCCACAAACGGTGAGATCAGCTGGACCTTGGCCTGTCCGCAAGCCACGGCTTGGCAGAGCGAAAAAAGTAGAGTCAGGTTGGTGTGGATTCCCAATAGCTCCAATTGTTTGGCCGCCTGAATGCCCTCCCATGTCGAGGCGATCTTGATGAGAATCCGGTCCAGCCCCACGCCCTCTGAACGGTACATCGCCACTAGGCGATGGGCTCGCTTCACGGTCGCGGCGGTGTCGAAGCTCAGCCTCGCATCCACTTCGGTCGATACGCGACCCGGTACGTGCTGGAGAATTTCACAGCCAAAGCGCACCAGAAGACGGTCAACGATTTCATCGGTCGCCTCCCCCCGAAAACGGTCAACAGTCTCTTGCAGCAAGGGCAGGTAGTCGGCCTTTTGTACCGATTTCAAGATCAGGGAAGGGTTGGTCGTGGCGTCCTGGGGCTTGTATTGTGCAAGCTGGAAAAAGTCGCCCGTGTCGGCCACCACGGTGGTGTATTGCTTAAGCGATTCAAGTTGGTTTGACATAGAGAGAACTTTTCGAAGGGGAAAAAAACACGGACAGCGAGGCAAAAGCTTGTGGGAGGGGTGGTTTGTGTCAGAGTGGCTCAGGGCTGAGAGAAGCTGCCACGGAGTAGCTCACCACAAGCGGCTTGTCGGGGTCCAGAAACACCCCTTTGTGACTCGACAGAGGATGCTCGTCCCCCGGTACCACGACGCGCCCCAAATCAAAGAAACCCGACATGGGTTCTATGCCCAATGCAAAGTGACGACCGGACCATGGCGCATGACGACGGCCTGCGTTGCTGATCCAGATCAAGGCGTCGGGCAGGACGGCGGTGTTCCAGTCCAAGTGGATATCGATCTGGTCCTCCAGGTAGCGCAACTTGAATGGAGGCTTGCAGTCCACCATTTGCATCAACTCTTCGGTGTTGTAGGGCAGCGGTAGCCGATGGAAATCCAACGTGCCGGATGCTGTTGGCATCGCATCCATTGAGGCGGCAGAAACGTTGGGCTGCAAGCGGGAGACACCGGGTTCCGTGGGAATGGGATAGGTATCGATGCGCTCAGCATGGGCCGACATGATTTCTACACCAGATTCGGGGATGGCAAAGGTAGGGTGCAATGCAAGCGGCAGCTGAACACGCTGGCGGGCATGAACCGTTAGCTCCACATCGACGGAAGCCGAATTCTTTGACGGTCGGACCACCCGTTCAAGGCGTTCAATGGGACTTCCTTCGGGATAGACAATCCCCACCGTCAGGGCCTCATCCGTCTGGCCAATGAGATACCAGTCATGGTTGGCGGTGTAGCCGTGATCCCACGAGTCTTCTGCGTCATGCGCCGTCCACCCCTGCGGCAGCCCCTTGGGCGCTCTGCTCGCACCATAGGGCAGGCAAGGCCATTCCCCTCGCAGTCTGCGCAGAACACCCGGCAATGCCGGATTGTTTTCCACGCCCCACGGAGCGACCTGAAGCGGTGAAATGGTCCTGCCATCGGGCAACAAAAATGTCAGCGGTGCCAACATGCCACCGAGGGCTTGCACGGTCACTTCGCCAAAGGACCATCGCAGCGTCCATTCGACCGGGGAACGGTTTTGATTGTCTTGATGGGTCATAGTCAGGGCTAGTTGACTTGGACCTTGAAATGCACGCGGTCCATGGTGGATTCAATCAGGCGCGCGTTGGGCTCATCAGTGCTTTGCACCCAGTCCCGGGCCGCCTGTCTGGAGCGACCGAACTGCATATGCCTCGCCACCAGTCGCTCCAACCGGAGTGCAGGATCCACGTCAACGTACCAAATCTCATCAAGCAGGCCCGCCACATGGCGCCAACCGCCTTGATCCAGGGCCAGGTAGTTGCCTTCGGCAATCAGCAATTGGGCCTCGGGGAAAATGGGAATGGCCCCCGCAACGGGTTCCTCAATCTCGCGACGAAATTCAGGTGCATAGACTGTTTCATCAGGCGCTTGTTGACGCAAGCGCCTGAGCAGGGACACGTAGCCATGGCTGTCAAACGTGTCCGGCGCGCCTTTGCGAGAAGAGCGACCCAGGCGAGCCAGCTCCACATTGGCCAGGTGAAAACCGTCCATCGGCACAATTTGCGAGCGGTCCGGGTACAAGGCTTGCAGGCGCAAAGACAGCGTTGACTTGCCTGATCCGGGGGGGCCAATGACGCCCACGATGGTTCGGGACTCACCCATCAAGTGTTGCTGCAGTCTGGCGCTGGCTTGCTCAAACGTCAAGATTGGGAAGGACTCGAGCGTCGTCATGACCGGCTTGTTCATGGGGTATCAAGGTTTCTTGGCGTGGGTAACACCATCTGCCATGAACTGGCGCGCGTGCTTGGCCAGGTCCATGCCATCGCTCCACAAATTGCGCCAGACAGACAGTGCGTTCGACAGGTTGTGGTCAACCACAGCCGAAGAAAAGCTCTCGAAGGTGATGACACCTTGGTAATCAATGGTGGCCAGGGCATCGAAAAACTCCGGGAAATTGATGGTGCCAGTGCCCAGGTAGCCGCGGTTGCTCTCGCCAATATGGACATAGCCCAGGCGCTCACCACAGGCAAGGACCGGACGCAGGAAATCGGACTCTTCAATGTTCATGTGGTAAGTGTCGAGGTGGACTTTCACATTGGGGGCATCGACCTTGTCCAGCATTTCCAGCGCCTGCATGGCGGTATTGAGCTGGTTACTTTCATAACGGTTCACCACCTCCAGACCGAGTGTGACCCCCTTTTTGGCAGCAAAGTCCGCCATCCGTTTGACGGATTCGGTGGCATGACGACGTCCCTTTTCCGTCAGGGGGCCCGGGTATTTGGCCATGGCACCATACAGAATGCCGCCAAAGTAGTTACCACCCAGTTCTGCGGCAAGGGTGACGCCCTCTTCAAGCATGGTGATGCCGCGGGCCACGCATTCGGGGTCTTCGCTGGACACATCTGCCGCAAAAGACAAGCCACGTGAGCATCCGACCTTCATGCCGAACTCCTGCAGCAAATCACGTGTCAATGCGACATCCATCACCTCCGGCGCGTGCAAAGACAGCTCAACCAGGTCGTAGCCCGCTTCCTTGGAACTCTGGATGATTTTTCGCGCAGAGGCGGGTGCCAGGTCACCGGCCCATACCAATGCGTGGATACCTAATGTGTTCATGTTGTTTCCTTTTCAGTAAAAGTTGAGGGTGGGTGCGGATCTCCCTGGAGGGAGCTAACGCGTTCGTGAATGAGGTAGCGAATACAGTCACCGGGACTGAGTTGCTGCAATGGAGAATGGGTCTCGACTTCGAAGTAATCCAGCCTGGGGGCGTTGAAGACCTCGATCGGGTGGCCATGCGCATAGGCTTGGCTCGGGTCAACCAGCGAACGACGGGCGTAGCGGATACCCCAGTCCTCAAAATCAGCGTGGATCAGTCCTTCTTCACTGTAGAGGCCGCACTTGAATTCCCTGGCCGTCACGCAATGAATGCGTGCATGGCCGGCAGACACTTCGACCGTGCCGTTGCCCACCAACGACGCCAGCGGCTCTTTTCCGGGCAATGCGGCAACGCCGCAGGGGTGCGTCGGGTGGATTGACGCCAAGGGCACCGAGACCCTGCCTGGCCTGCACAGCATCAACACGTCCCATACCCCGCAAGTACGTACATCGGTGCCGCAATTGGCCAGGGTATGTTCCACCGTCCACGCGGTGGCATTCGCAGGCAACGTCAGGCGTCGACTGATTTGAAGTCCGGATGCGCTGCAGATCGGGCTTTGAACGGCCACGCCCATGGACTCAGCGGTGCACCAAACCTCTTTGACGATCCAGGGCAGGCTGTCGAGATCACGGTGAGGCGCCCCTTGTGGCCAATCGGACTCCGGCGCCACCCATGTCTTGCCACCCCCCCAGAGCGGGAAATTCCAGTCCCCGCACAGAGCAGCCCAGTCAGAAGCATCCCCTGAGTACGTGCGCCCCTCCAGTTCCGGATGCACAAAACAAAGTTCCTGGCCCGCCAGGTTGACGCCCATGAGCCGCCCGCCCACGCCGGGCACCACGCTAAGGGTCAGGCCGTTCTGTCGCATGACAAAGGCAGGCCACCCCTTGAATAGCTCTTGTGTCAGAGCGCGAACGGATAACTGCATGGCGAAGTCGGCTTGCTCAGCTCTTGTCGACCGGCTTGCTGCGGAACATGGCAACCGTTTCGGGTTGAGCGACCTTGCAAAGACAAGGCGGCAAACCGCGGGCGATCAGCTCGGCATCGGATGTCACCAACACGCCAATGTTGGCCAGTGCATCGTCCAGGGCGCCGGCCTGGTGAGGGGACAACAGCAAATAGTCGCCCTGGCGTGCCCGATGCTGCTTGGGCAACGGCTCCACAGGAAACACATCGGTCGCCACGCGAATATGACCGGTCTGCGCCACATCGAGCATGGCCTCAAAATCCACCACACCAGCCCGGCTGACCAAGACCAGACTGGCACCGGGCCTCATGGACAGAAATGCATCACGCCCCAGAAAACCCTGGTTCTGCGATGTGACGCCGGCGACGACAAACACGATTTTTGAAGTGGTCAACACCTCCTCCAGATCCGCAGCCTGGCATTGGTAAGACGCGATGAATTCCGTGGGCAACCAGGGGTCATACGCTTTGAGGATCGGGTGGAATGGCGCCAGCAAAGGCACGATGGCGCGGCCCAAATCACCAAACCCAATGAATCCAATGGTTTGCCTGCGAAGCGAATAGGCTTCGCGATTGGCATCCAGACCGTACTTTTCGCATCCTTCACGAAAGTAACGATCCGAGCGGCTGATGCCGCGTGCCAGGTCAATGGCCATACCCAGGGCGGCCTCCGCAACGGGCTCGGCAAAGACGGGGCTGATGTTCAGTATCCGGATGCTCTTCGCAATGGCACAGGCGTAGTCAATGTTGGGAAGGAAGTTGCCTTCCACATTGAAGATGGCTTTGAGGTTCGGCGCGGCTTCGATTCTGGCCTGCGGCATATCCAGTTGCCCGATGAGTATCTCCAATCGGGGGGCCAGCGCGTCATACTGCGCCTGCGTTGGGGGCGCATCGTCAAACACATGAAGCTCCCCCAAGGCCCGGAGACGCTCCAGATGCGCTGGGGTGAATATGTCCGCCACTTTTCGGGGTGCAGGAACTAAAAGAATAATTTTTGAATTGGACATGTTTGACGCCATGGTTCGATGGATGAATGCAGGCCTACTTTTGTTTGCCAAACAATTTGTCTGCAGTCACCGCACCAATGATCAGCGCACCCATGACGATTTGCTGGTAGTAGGACTGAACGTTCATGATGTTCAGAATGTTGCTAATCACGCCGATGATCAAACCACCGACCACCACACCCGTGACCAGTCCGCGCCCACCAAAAAAGCTGGTGCCGCCAATAATGGCTGACGCAATGGCAAAGGTTTCAAACCCGGTGCCCGCATTGGGCTCGGCAGCACCCGTGCGCGCAACGGTAACCACCCCTGCAATACCCGAACAAACGCCGGAAATCACAAACACCACCAGGGTGTGCAGCTTGATGTTGATGCCGGAGAACCAGGCGGCTTGGGCGTTGCCACCCAACGCATAGATGTTTCTTCCCAGCCGGGTGTATGACGCCAGGAAGTACAGGAATCCGGCCACGGCAATGGCAACCAGTACCGGCACCGGTATGCCCAGCAACCGACCTGCAACCACATTGGAAAAATCCGCCGGGAAACCAAAGACAGAGCGTGCATCCGAAATGATGAGCGTCAGGCCCCGGTAGATGGCCATCATGCCCAGCGTGATGATGAAGGGGTGCAACTGGGTGACGTTCACCAAGACGCCATTGATGGCGCCCAGCAGGGCCCCCAACACGATCCCGCCCAACAAAACCGCCAACCAGGGAGGACAACCGGCCACCATGAGTTGTGCGGTGACCATCCCGGTCAGCGCCAGCATGGAGCCCACCGACAGGTCGATACCCGCAATCAATATGGTGAAGAAGACGCCGCAGGCCAGCAGGATCATCACCGAGCTTTGCAGCAGCACCTGGATCAGGTTGTCTTTGGTCAGAAAGAATTCTGGTGACAGGGCGCTGCAGATGGCAACCAGTATGAAGAGAATGGCAAGGGTCCCGTAGCTTTGCCACAGCGTGCTCAGGTCAAGCTTTGCCTTGGGGCTGTCACTTGCGCTTGGAGCCTTGGGTGAGGTGATCATTGTTTTTTCCATGTTCTTGCCGTGTTCAGGTGGTTGCGATGTGCATGATGTTTTCTTCGGTCGCGTCTGCGTTATCCAGCATCTCGGCGATGTACCCATCCTTGTAGACCGCGATGCGATCGCACACGCTGAGCAATTCGGGAAGTTCTGACGAGACCATCAGGATTCCTTTGCCTGCATCTGCAAGCTGCCGCATGATCTGGTAGATCTCGCTCTTGGCACCCACGTCGATACCGCGTGTGGGTTCGTCGAAGATAAAAAGGTCACTGTCGGCCGCCAGCCACTTGGCGATGATGGCTTTTTGCTGGTTTCCGCCAGACAGTTCGGTGATGTTCTGGTCTGGCGAAGCACAGCGAATGCGCAGCTTGGCTTTGTACTGTTCACCGAATGACTTCTCTTGGGCAAAATCCATTCTTTGCAGTGAGAGCTGTCTTTTTGCAGTCTTGAGGGACGGCAGTATTGAAATATTCTGTGCGATCGAAAAATTGTGGAAGAAACCTGTATGGCGGCGGTCTTCGGTGACGAATGCCATGCCCGCTTTCACCGCGTGATAAGGGGACTTGACTTCAATTTTCTTGCCGTTGAAAACAATGTGTCCCGACTTCAGCTCGCGCGCACCAAAAATGGCTTCCATCAGTTCACTGCGGCCCGAACCAATCAGTCCGGCAAATCCCAGTATTTCACCCCGACGTAACGTGAAGCTCACATCCCTCACACGGTCGTCAACCGTCGTCATGTTCACAACCTTGAATACTTCTTCGTGACCGGCGCTGGCCAAGGGTTTGGGGCGTCCGGCCTCCACCTCGCGGCCAACCATCGCCGCAATCAGTTTCTGGGGTTCGGTGGTCTTGGCAGGAAACGTCGCGACATAACGACCATCCTTCAGCACCGAGACACGGTCCGCGATGATCGGTATTTCCTTGAGTTTGTGGGAGATGTAGACAATCCCGATACCTTGCGCTTTGAGTTCACCAATGACCTGGAAAAGGTGCTTGACCTCTTCGTCGGTGAGAGAAGACGTTGGCTCATCCATGATGATGACCTTCGCGTCGCTTGCCAAGGCTTTGGCAATTTCAACCTGCTGCTTTTCGGAAATGGACAGCTTGCCAACCAAGGTGGCCGGGCTCCGGTTGAGTCCCACACGCCTGAGCGCATCGGACGCCTTTTCCCGCATCAGGGCATGGTTGACCACCGGCACACCCAGTATTTTTCGTGTGGGCAGGTTGCCAACAAAGAGGTTCTCTTCAATGGACAAATAGTCGATGACGCTCAGTTCCTGGTAGATCAACCGGATACCGAATTTCTTGGAGATGTCAGGTGTCAGTGCGCTGTAGCACGTGTCACCGAGCTGAATTTCACCAGCCGTGGGCTGGTAGATGCCGCTCAGAATTTTCATGAGCGTTGATTTACCGGCCCCGTTTTCACCCAGAAGCGCATGAACTTCGCCGCAATGGACGTCAAAACTCACGTCCTGCAATGCGGTGTTGCTCCCGAACCGCTTCACAATTCCGCGGACATCGATCAAGTTGGTCATATATTTCTGAGTTGAACTTCAACAGCCCGGGCAAGGAGATCGCCCCCTGCCCGGGAAAACAGTCTTAGTCCTTGGACACAATTTGTGAGTCAACAGCGACGAATGCGGGCGCTGCATCGACCTTGATGGCCGGCTTGTTCTTCAGCGTGGTGATCATGACGTCGAGTGCCTTGGCACCCATGCCCGCCGAATCCTGTGCCGCGGTGGCGGTGAGTTCGCCGCGCTTCACCGAGTCGATGGCTTCAGGCACACCGTCGGTGCCAATGACCATGACCTTGCCCAGCTTGTTGGCATTCTTGACAGCCTGCAAGGCACCGAGAGCCATGCCATCGTTGGCCGCATAGATCGCCTTCAGATCGGGGTTGCGTTGCAGGATGGTGTTGGCCACATCCAGCGCTTTGGAGCGATCCCAGTCACCAGGCAAGCTGGCAACGAGCTGCACATTCGCCTGGGTTGCCAGGGCCTTCTTGACACCATCACGACGGGCATCACCGCTGGAGTTGCCGGCCTTGCCTTCAATGATGGCGACTTTGCCACCGCCCGCTCCGATTTTCTTCAAAATGAACTTGCCCGCTTTTTCACCCAACGCGAGGTTGTCGGTGGACAAAAATGCCACCACGCTACCCCCTGCTGCTTTGAGTTGCCCCATGTCCGCGCGCTCGTCAATATTAATGACGTAGATGCCTTTTTTGGTAGCAGAGGCCATGGCCTGAACCAGGTTCACCGGGGAGATGGGCGCCACACCCACGGCTTTGTAGTTCTTGTTGATGACATCTTCCATCAGGCGCTGCTGCCCTGTGATGTCGTCTTCACCCGCTGCAGCAAACACATCGACTTCCACGCCGCGCTTTTTAGCTTCGGCAACAACACCTTCCTTCATGGCCACCCAGTAGGGACTCGCCAAGGTCTTGAGCACCACGGCGTAGTCTGCGGCTTGCACATTGGCAACCAGACCCATGGAGAAAGACGCAGTTGCAGCCAAGGCGATGGCAATTTTCTTCAGTTTCATATTGACTCCTATATAGCGCGTTCGCGCTGATTTTTATGACGTGATCGAGGTTTGAGAGGTGTGGCTTGAGACTTCTTGATCGATGGAAGATTCCTTTGCAGTCAGTGTTATTTGGATGACTCGCGGGGAGTCAAAAAGTATCCACTTTGGCCTGATGTTCGCGCACGGCGTTGATTTCACGAACTTCACACAATGCTTGTCTCCTGTTGCCTTTTAGGCCCAGTTAATTTTCAGCAAGTTTATATTTAGCTCACAACTATGATCTTTTGTATTATTTATGCCGAGATTCGTTATAAATATGACATCTATTGACGAATTAGGGTTAACACCTAGGTGATTTCTGATTTAATTAAACATCTGGAAGTCTTTTCCCATCGCCACCCAAAACACGTATGAAGCACACCAACCTCGTCGGAGCCGATCACCCCAGTGAAGCTGGGTCCACTGTGTTTCGGCTTGGAAAACTGGAGATTCAAAGTGAGTTAGCACGGCTGATTTCCACGCATCCAGGCATTGGAAGGGCCGACATCGCAAGGCTGACGGGCATGGCGCGATCAACCGTCTCTGACCATGTGCAACCGTTGCTGGATGCGGGTCTGTTCAGTGAACAAAAAGCCAAGTACGCGGGACGCGGCAGACCGTCTGTCGGACTGACGCTGAATGCCCATGCCGGATCCATACTGGTGGCAGACATTGGCATCACACATGTGCGATTGGTGATCGCCGACCTCGGGCACCGCAAGTTGGCCGAAGAAGCTTTTTCACCCGACTTCAGCATTCCACCGGAGGCCCTGCTCGAAAAAATTGTCGTCAAATTCACTGAAATGCGCGAGCTACAAAAGCTGTCGAACACCCCCATTCGGGCCATCGTGGTGGGCGTGGCCAGCCCCGTCGACTTTGAAAATGGCGTGTCGGTTCGGCCACCCATCATGCCTGGTTGGGATGGATTCCCCATCGCCGAATGGCTCAGGAAAAGAACCCATGCCACGGTACTGGTCGACAACGACGTGAATTTAATGGCATTGGGTGAGGCCCGCTCAAGACCTGCGTCTGAATCACCACTACTTTTCATCAAAGTCGCCAGTGGCATCGGTTGCGGAATCATTACGAAAAGCGGGGAACTCCACCGTGGCGCAGACGGCGATGCGGGCGATATCGGCCACATTCGCGTTGAAAAAGGTGCCAATGTCACATGTGCCTGCGGGAATACAGGATGCATAGAAGCCATCGCGTCGGTGAACGCCATCATGCGGCAAATCAAAGACATCAAGGGCAACGACGCCGAGCCATTGCCAGACCTTGGGGCCCTTGTCTCCGCTGGTGATACCACGGCTATCCGGCTGGTACGTGAAGCCGCCTCGCAAATTGGTGAGGTGGTTGCCACGCTGGTGAATATGTTCAACCCGGCCAGCATCGTTTTAGGGGGCAAACTGGCTCACATGAGCGATGACTTGCTGTCAGGCGTTCGCGCCGCAGTCTATCGGCGCGCCCCCCCATTGGCCACAAGAAGGTTGACGATCGAGAACTCGCGCGTAGGACGGGAAGCCGGCATCATTGGCGGAATCGTTTTGGGCGTTGGCAACACCTTGTCAACGCAAGGTCTGCTCAGAATTCAGGAAGGTCATTGAATGACACTCCGATGTAATCCCGCATCACCACCGTGAGCCAGTCCATCACCACGCGCACACTGACTGGCAGATAACGGTGACCTTGAGCATGATCTGCAAGCGCTGTTCGAGCAAGTGGGCCTGGCAGCGAAAACCATCGATGGGACGTCGTGATCCCGCTAAATCAGGCCAAAGAACCTGGCGATCTTTTGCGCTAACGTTCTGGACTCTGATTTGACGATTTGAGCGCCAATAGCCTCCACCGAATGATCCGCCCCCTTGATGATTTGGAGGTCATACGTGGCCCCGGCGTTCTGCCAGACGTTGGCCGTGGCCGCCTCGGATTCAAAGTTAGCGCGCGAAATTCCTTTGGTGCCTTGTCCGCCGCCAATCGGCACATTTTGATCGTTCTCACCATGAATGGCAATCAGTCGTTTTCCCCCTGCGTGGGGACAGCGAGGATTGTCAATGTCCAGTGGACCAGAGATCGGCACGGCCGCCGCATACAACGAAGACTCGCACATGACCCGTTGCGTCATCATCGCGCCGTTGGAGTGGCCAACGCCATAAATGCGGTGGGGGTCGACCCCATACTTGGCGGAAATTGCTTTGACAGCGGCTTCAATGTAAGCAACGTCGTTGACCTTTTTCTGTACCGGCTGGCCGCAGCATTTGCCGGCATTCCACCCCAATTTGTCATCGCCAAAGAGGCGTGTCACGGGCGTTCCATTCAAATAGGCCACCACAAAACCGCCGTCTTCGGCAACCCGATTCATGTTCATCGCGCTTTCAGATTGTCCGGAGGAAATGCGTTGCGCATTGCCAAGACCGCCGTGCAATACGACAACCAGCGCCCTGGATCCAGTGGCAGGAAGCGTGGACGGCACGAACACCTCCGCGTTGCGTCCCGCATAGGGTTCAGTGACCCGTTGCGATGCATGAGCCTCGACACTGGCCCATGCGACAGCCAGCATGACAAGCTTCAATGCAAATTGACGACGCAGCGATGGTTTTTTTGGAGGGATAGCCCGTGTGTTCTTCATGGTGCGATGTTCAAGGGTAGCGAGTGGCGTTAATGTAGTCCCGCATCACCACCGTGAGCCAGTCCATCACCACCCGCACACGGGTCGACAGGTTGCGGCGGTTGGCGTACACCAGTGACAGGGGCATGGGCCGGGCCTGAAACTGGGGCAGCACCTCGACCAACTGCCCGCGCGCCAACAAGTCCCGCAGCCCCACCACAGGCGCCTGAATCAGGCCGAGGCCCGCCACACACGCCGCCTGATAAGCCACGGCGTTGTTGACCGTGACCTGGCCCGTCATGACCACAGCGTGGTCCTTGTCATCGCGCACATATTCAAACCCGTCCGACTTGCCGCCCAGGATGGCCACGTAATGCACCAGCCGGTGTCTGGGCAGATCGTCGAGAGACAGGGGCACGCCGTGCGCCGCCATGTAGTGCGGGCTGACACAGTTCACCACGCGCAGTTCGCCAATCGGCTTGACGATCAAACCCGGCTCAAGCACCTTGCCGGCGCGCACCACGCAATCAAAGCCTTCGCGGATCAGGTCGACCCGGCGCTCGGTGCTGCTGACCTCTACCTCCAGTTGCAGGTGGCTTGCCAGCAACTCGGCCAACCGGGGCAAGACGGCGTCACGGGCGATCACGGTCGACATGTCGATGCGCACGCGCCCCGTCAAGGCATTGGCGGCCTGCGTCTGGAACATGGTTTGCAGGTCGTCCATGTCGGCGAGCGCGTCTTTGCTGCGCTCATAAAAAGCCTGCCCGTCCTGCGTCAAGCTCACTTTGCGGGTGGTGCGGTGCAACAGGCGCACACCCAGCGAGTTCTCCAGCTGCTGCACGGCGGTGGACACGCTGGCCTTGGGCAGGCCCAGGTGGTCGGCCGCCTGAGTGAAGCTGGCAAGCTCGGCCACCCGGGTGAAGATTCGCATGTGGTCAAGAAGGCTCATTGTTCAATATTAACGAACAAAGTAGTCAGGCCACCTGTCTTTATTTGTAAATATGCATTCAATAAACTGAGCTTCGTTCACCCCACCCCGCAAGCACATCACAAAGGCCATTCACATGCCAACCTCTTCATCCATCGCCCTGGTCACTGGCGGCAGCCGCGGTCTCGGCCGAAACACCGCCCTGCATCTTGCCGCCAAGGGCCATGACGTCATCCTCACCTACAAGTCACAACAGGCCGAAGCACAGTCGGCCGTGGCCGAGATTGAAGCCACCGGCAGACAAGCCGTGGCCATCGCGCTGGACGTGTCGGACAGCAGCAGCTTTGCCCGATTTGCGTCGCAAGTCGGCCATGAACTCCAGAGCCGCTGGGGCCGGGACACGTTCAACGTGCTGGTCAACAACGCGGGCTTCGGCACCCATGCCTCTTTGATGGACACGACGGAGGCGCAGTTCGATGACCTGGTGAACGTGCACGTCAAAGGCCCGTTCTTCCTCACGCAAAAGCTGTTGCCCCTGATGGCCGACGGCGGGCGTATCGTCAACCTCTCATCGGGCCTGACCCGCTTCGCGCTGCCCGGCTACGCGGCCTACGCGGCGATGAAGGGCGCTGTGGAAGTGCTGTCGCGTTACATGGCCAAGGAACTGGGGCCACGCGGCATCGCGGTGAACACCGTCGCCCCCGGCGCCATCGCCACCGACTTTAACGGCGGCGCGGTGCGTGACAACCCACAACTCAACGGCTTTGTCGCCTCACAAACCGCCCTGGGCCGGGTGGGCGAGGCCGACGACATCGGCGCCATGATTGCGTCGCTGGTGTCGGCGGACAACCGCTGGGTGAATGCACAGCGCATTGAAGTGTCGGGGGGGATGTTCGTTTAACCCCGCCGCCACCCCAACCCACCCAAAGCCTGCGTCACCCATGCGCCCCCGCTCACCAGCACAATCCCCGCCAGCACCGGCACGGCACCGAGCAAGAAGCTCAGCTCGATCGGCTCGTTCAGCAACCACACACCAAACAGGATGCCAAACAGCGGCGTGAGGAAAGAGAACACGCCCAGGCGGGACGCCAGGTACTGGCGCAACAACCAGAACCACACCAAAAAGCTGGCAAACGACACCACCAGTGAGTGAAACGCCAGGCTGGCCCAGACCTGGGGCGTGGGGTTGAAGTGGGCCTGACCGGTGGCCAGCGCCACCCCCAGCAACAGCACAAAGGCGCCGACCAACTGGTAGAGCAGCGTTTGTGTGGCGGGCGCTTTGGAGAGCGTGGAGCAGCGCACCACCACGGTGGTGGCACCCCAGGTCATGCCGGCCAGCAGGCCCAAAAAGTCACCCCACAGCAGGTTGCCGGGCACGGCCACTGCGGGCGGGTTGCGGCCAAAAAAGGCCAGCGCCAAGCCACCAAAGGCCAGCGCGATGCCCAGCCATTGCACGGTGCCCAGGCGCTCGGCGGGCAGCTTCCAGTGCAGGCCGAGCGCGGCAAAAATGGGCGCGGTGTACAGAAACACCACCATGTGTGAGGCGCTGGTGTGGCGCAGGCCCTCGCCCACCAGCAAAAATTCCAGCCCGAACAACAAGCCCACCACCACGCCGGGGCGCCACGTGCCGTCGGCCAGCGACATGCGCTCGCCGCGCACGGCCATCAGCAAGCCCACCAGCACCGCCGCCGCGCCGGAGCGAAGGCCGATTTGCAGGATGGGCGCAATGTCGGCCGCCGTGGCTTTGAGCACCACCTGCTGCAGGCCCCAGATGACGCACAGCACCAGCATGAGGCCAATGGCCTGGGAGTCGAGTGCTTTGCGGGTGTCCATGCGGGGTTCCTTGGGTATGTTCAGCGTGAGGGGGAATTATTGAATTGACGGCTTTCATTGATATAGTGAAAATCAGACAAGCCATACGCCATAGCCGACAACCATGCCCATCCTGAGCCCCAAACTGGACATTGCGCTGTCCAGCCCGCATTTGCCTGCGCCCATCATGTTTCGCAGCGCCGTGACGCCGGCCGAGGGCATCTACCCGCAGCACCAGCATGCGTGGGGCGAGTTTGTGTATTCCTTTCGCGGCGTGATGGAGGTGAAGGTAGCCGACCACCACTACCTGGCGCCACCGCAGTACGGCGTGTGGCTGCCGCCCGACGTCGCGCATGTGGGGCTGAACCGTTACGAGGCACACCATTGCTCGCTCTACATCGCGCCGCCACAGTGCGCCGCCCTGCCCCGCACACCTTGCGCGCTGACCGTGAGCCCGCTGGTGCGCGCCCTGCTGGAACACCTGCAGCAACAACCCGCAGGCGTGCCCGACACCGAACCCGAGGCGCGTCTGCTGCAGGTGCTGGTCGACCAGCTGGCACGGGCACCCTGTGCGGGCAGTTACCTGCCCACCTCGGAAGACCCGGCACTGGCCGCCGTGCTGCGCATGCTGCAAGCCCAGCCCGGCGACAACCGCTCGGTGCCCGAACTGGCGCACGCCGCCCACACCACCGAACGCACCCTGATGCGCCGCTGCCAGCGCGACCTGGGCATGTCCCTGGCCGAGTGGCGCCAGCGCCTGCGGGTGGTCAAGGCCATGCCACTGCTCGAAGCCGGCCAAACCGTGGAGACCATTGCGCTGGACCTCGGTTACGGCAGCGCCTCGGCGTTTATTGCCATGTTCAAACGGCTGGCCGGGGCCACGCCGGATGAGTTTCGCAAGGGTGCGGCAAGACCTGATTTAATTCACCCATGACCATGTCAAACCTTCAAAGCATCACCGCTGTCCCCCTCCCCGCCGAGTCGGCCGTCACGCGCCTATACGCCAGCACCAACCTGGCGGATGCCTTCGCCGTGGCGCTTCCACCGGGGTCAAACACCAACCCGGAGCAGTTGGCCAACTTCATCCTGCTGAACCAGGCGCCGTGGGTGCAGCAACTCATGAAACTGCGGGACCTGCTGGTCGCCGGGTTCGGCCTCAAGACCTCCGCCCAGTTGGCACGCGTCGATCCGGCGGGCAAGATCAGGCGTATCGGCATTTTCCGGATCTACAGCACGTCCCGGCACGAGATCGTGCTGGGCGAAGATGACCGTCACCTCGATTTCAGGCTGTCGGTGTTCTGCACGGCGCCCGGTGCAAACGGGGCCCCCCATCGGCTGACGCTGTCCACCGTGGTCCACTGCCACAACCGCCTGGGCCGCCTGTATATCTTGCTGATCGCGCCCTTCCACCGCGCCGTGGTGCGCTCCAGCCTGCGCCGGGCGGCGCAGGCCGGCTGGCCCAAAGTTTAAGAAGAATCAGGCTGTAGCCGCCGTCCAACGTGCGCATATAGCTATTATTTTCATAGCAAAAACCCAACCCCACCCACACCATGCTTGACCTCCTCATCCAGAACGCCTCCCTGCCCGACGGACGCACCGGCATGTCGATTGCCGTGCGTGATGGGACGATTGTTGAAGTCAGTGCCGGGCTGAACGCCCCCGCACGTGAGCTTGTTGACGCACAGGGCTGTCTGGTCAGTCCGCCGTTTGTGGACGCCCACTTTCACATGGACGCCACGCTCAGCTACGGCCTGCCGCGCGTCAACCAGAGCGGCACGCTGTTGGAAGGCATTGCGCTGTGGGGTGAACTCAAACCGCTGCTCACGCAGGAAGCGCTGATCGACCGCGCCATGGCCTACTGCGACTGGGCGGTGGCCAAGGGCCTGCTGGCGATCCGCACCCATGTGGACGTGTACGACCCGCGCCTGCTGGCGGTAGAAGCCCTGCTGGAGGTGAAGCGCCGGGTGGCGCCCTACCTGCACCTGGAGCTGGTGGCCTTTCCGCAAGACGGCGTGCTGCGCGGGCCGCTGGGACCGGACCAACACATGAACAACCTCAAGCGCGCGCTGGCCATGGGCGTGGACGTGGTCGGTGGCATTCCGCATTTCGAACGCACTTTTGCCGATGGCACCTTGAGCGTCAAGCTGCTGTGTGAACTGGCCGCCGAGCAGGGTAAACGTGTGGACATGCACTGCGACGAATCCGACGACCCGCACTCACGCCATGTGGAAACGCTGGCGTTCGAAACCCAGCGCCTGGGCCTGCACGGCCGCGTGACCGGCTCGCACCTCACCTCCATGCACAGCATGGACAACTACTACGTGAGCAAGCTGCTGCCGCTGATGGCCGAGGCGCAACTGCACGTGGTGGCCAACCCGCTCATCAACATCACCCTGCAAGGCCGGCACGACACGTATCCCAAGCGCCGCGGCATGACGCGCGTGCCCGAATTGCTGGCCGCCGGCATCAACGTGGCTTTTGGCCACGACTGTGTGATGGACCCCTGGTACTCGCTGGGCAGCGGCGACATGTTGGAGGTCGCCCACATGGGCCTGCACGTGGCGCAGATGACCAGCCAGGCTGCCATGCGCCAGTGCTTTGACGCGGTCACCGCCAACCCGGCGCGGGTTCTGGGCCTGGAGGGCTACGGACTGGAGGCCGGCTGTTTTGCTGACTTGGTGCTGCTGCAAGCGCGTGACCCGGTAGAAGCCCTGCGCCTGCGCGCCACGCGCCTCAAGGTCTTCCGCCGAGGCAAGCTATTGGCCGAGACACCTGCGGCCACCAGCCAGTTGCGTTTGCCGGGGCGGCCGGGAGAGACGTCGTGGCTGCAGGGGTGACGGCTATTTCAGCCAAGACTTGACCGAGGCCACCACCGCCTCGGTAGAGATGCCGTAGCGGTCATGCAGGGTGGGCAGCGCACCGGCGTCCAGAAAGGCATCGGGCAGGGCAATCTGGCGGAACGCCGGGTGCACACCGGCGCGCATCAGCACACCGGCCACGGCTTCACCCAGACCGCCGATGGTGCTGTGGTTTTCCGCCACCACCACCAGTCGGCCCGACTTGGCAGCCTCGCGGGCAATGGTCTCGGCGTCCAGTGGCTTGAGCGTGGGCACGTGCAGCACGGCGACGTCCACACGGTCGCGTTGCAGGGCCTGGGCGGCTTCCAAAGCGCGCATGGTCATGAGGCCGGTAGAGATGAACAGCACGTCGCGTCCATCCCGAATGATCTTGGCCTTGCCCAGCTCGAACTGGTAGCCGTATTCGTCCAGCACCAGCGGCACCTGGCCGCGCAGCAGGCGCATGTACACCGGGCCCGGGTGGGCGGCGATGATGGGCGTGGCTTGCTCGATCTCGTGCGCGTCGCAGGGGTCGATCACCGTCATGCCGGGCATGGCGCGCATCATGGCCAGGTCTTCGGCGGCCTGGTGGCTCGGGCCGTAGCCGGTGGTCAGCCCCGGCAGGGCGCAGACGATTTTGACGTTCAGGTTTTCTTCGGCAATCACCTGGTGCATGAAGTCATAGGCCCGGCGCGTGGCGAACACGGCGTAGGTGGTGGCAAAGGGCACAAAGCCTTCCTTGGCCATGCCGCCCGCGGCGCCCATGAGCAATTGCTCGGCCATGCCCATCTGGAAGAAGCGCTCGGGGTAGGCTTGCGCAAACAGGTGCAGGTCGGTGTACTTGGCCAGATCAGCCGTCATGCCCACGATGTCGGGGCGCTGGGCGGCCAGTTCCACCAGGGCTTTGCCAAAAGGCGCGGCACGGGTGCGCTGGCCCTCGGAGGCGATCGAGGCGATCATGGCCGAGGTGGTCAGGCGGGGTTTGGGGGTGGTCACGATGTTCATGCGGTGGCTCCGGCGTGTTGGGCATCCAGAATCGCCAGGGCTTGTTGCCATTCAGGCGGATCGACCCGGATAAAGTGGTTTTTCTCGCGTTGCTCCAGAAAGGGCACGCCCTTGCCCATCAGGGTGTCGAGCAGGATGACGCGCGGCTGCGCCTGGTCGTGCTGGCGGGCGGCATCAAAGGCAGCCAGCACGGCGGGCAGGTCGTTGCCGTTCACGCGCTGCACATGCCAGCCAAAGGCGGTCCATTTGTCGGCAATCGGCTCGAATTTGAGAATCTGGCTGGAAGGACCGTCGGCCTGCTGGTTGTTGATGTCCACCATGCAGATCAGGTTGCCCAGACCGTGGTGGGCAGCGGACATGGCGGCTTCCCAGGTGGAGCCCTCGTCCAGCTCGCCATCCGACATGGAGTTGTAGACAAAGGCCGGGTTGCCCTTGAGCCGCAAGCCCAGCGCCATGCCCACGCCGATGATCAGGCCCTGGCCGAGTGAGCCGCCAGAGATTTCCATGCCTGGCGTGTACGTGGCCATGCCCGACATGGGCAGGCGGCTGTCGTCACTGCCATAGGTTTCCAGCTCTTCCAGGGGCAGAATGCCGGCCTCAATCAGCGCAGCGTAATGGGCAATGGCGTAGTGGCCGTGCGAGAGCAAAAAGCGGTCGCGCCCTTCCCACTCGGGGTCTTCGGGGCGGAAGTTCATGGCGTGCCCGTACGCCACCGCCAGCGCGTCGGCCAAGCCCAGGGCCTGGCCGATGTAGCCCTGCCCCTGCACCTCGCCCATGCGCAGGGCGTAGCGGCGAATGCGGTAAGCACAGTCTTGCAGTGATGCGATGCTGCTCATCGTGAATGCCCCGCCTCGTAAGCCTCGATCAGGTCGACCTTGGGTTGTGAACGGCCGCCGTCAAAGTCGCTGCGCAGCCACGCGTCCACGATGGACTTGGCCAGCTCCGGCCCCACGACGCGGGCGCCGATGGTGATGATTTGCGCGTCGTTGCTCTTGCTGGCACGCTCGGCCGAATAGGTGTCATGGCACTGCGCGGCGCGCACGCCCTTGACCTTGTTGGCCGAGATGGCCATGCCGATGCCGGTGCCGCACAGCAGCAGGGCACGGGCATAGGTGCCGTTGGCCACCTGCTCGGCCACGGCAAAGGCCACGTCCGGGTACAAGACCGGCTGGGCGTCATGGGTGCCGAAATCAGTCACGTCATGGCCAGCGTCAGTCATGTGTTTTTTCAGCATTTGCTTGAGGTCGTAGGCGGCCTCGTCACAGCCAATGGCAAGTTTCATGATGGTCTTTCGGGTGAGGAGTCAAACAGGAAGGGAGGCATCCAGCTGGCGCTGCAGCGAGCGCGCCATGGACTGCAAAATCAGGCAGCAGGAGGTGGCGCCGGCATCGAGCACGCCGATGGAGCGCGGCCCCAAGCGAGCTGAACGGCCAATGCGGGCTTGGAGATTTTTGGTGGAATCGCGGCCCTGCTCGGCAGCGACCGACAGGGCTTGCAAGGCCTCTGAAAAACCGCGGCCGGCCAACTGCGCTTCGCGGTAAGCAGCCAGCGCGGGCACCAGGGTGTCCATCAGCGTCTTGTCACCCACTTGCGCATTGCCCATGCCCTGCACCTTCGCCACGGCCGTGGCCAGCGCGTCGCCAAACAAGGGGCCGTCGAGTTGCTGGTGGGGTACCAAAGTGTCGACAAAGCCCAGGAAGAACTCGCCATACAAAGGCCCCATGGAGCCACCGATGTCGTCCATCAGCGCCTGCGAGAGCTGCGCCAGCGCGGCGGGCAGTTGCTGTGCGGTGGCGCCCAGGGCGTCCAGCCGGGTGCCGCAGCCGGTGAAGCCCTTGGCCATGTTGATGCCGTGGTCGCCGTCGCCAATCAGGCCGTCAATCTCGCTGAGGTACTGGCGGTTGGCCACGATGGTGGCGATGAGCTCACGCACCAGCGCACCACTGGTGGCCAGTGACACGGCAGGCCCAGTCACCGCACGGGCGACGTGGGCCACGCTCGCGACGGTTTCCCCACGGGAGACCGCGAGGCCCTGCAGGTAACCGCTGTAGGTGCGGCGTGTGTCCAGGTGGCCAGCGACCGTGAGGCCCACCGAGCGGCACGGGTGTTGCAGGCAGGCTTCCAGCTCGTCGTCGAGCTTCATCACCGTGAGGGTGACGCCCATCATTTCCAGCGAGGAAAACAAATTTCCCACCTGCTTGAAGGCAATGGTGATGCCACGCGCCTGCAAACGCTGCGCCAGCTCACCATACAGAATGTATTGCTCCATCAGCGGCGTGGCACCCAGGCCGGACACCAACACGGCCACACGGTCGCCCGAGACAAAGGGCAGGTCGGGCAACACCACCTTGAGCATCATGTCCGCCATCTCGGCAGCGCTCGTGGTGGGGCGCACGTCAATGCCCGGTTCACCGTGGTGACCGATGCCTACTTCCATCGTGCCATGCGCTATTGAGAAGTTGGCCTTGCCCACCGCCGGAATCACGCAGGCCGACAGGCCGATGCCGATGCTGCGGGTGTTGGAGATAGCCTTTTGCGCAGCGGCAATGACCTCGTCCAGCGAGCCGCCCTGGGCCGCTTTGGCCGCGCCGACCTTCCACATGAAGACCTCGCCCGCCACGCCGCGACGTTTTGACTCGTCACCCTTGGGGGCCGAGGCCACGTCGTCGTTGGCCACCACCGTCTTGACCGTGATGCCTTCGCGCTCGGCCATCTGCATGGCCATCTTCACGTTCATGTTATCGCCGGCGTAGTTGCCGTACAGGCAGGCCACGCCCGCGCCGCCGTTGGCCGCGCGCATGGCATCATGAAAACTCTTGGCGGTGGGGGAAGAAAAAATCTCACCCACGGCCACGGCGTCTACCAGACCATCGCCCACGTAGCCGATAAAGGCCGGCTCATGGCCGGAGCCGCCGCCGGTCACCACACCCACCTTGCCCGGCTCGGGGGCCTGCACACGCTGCACCACGCGCGGGTTGGCGGGTGCGGCGCACACGGTGTCGGCATGGGCTTGCAACCAGCCCTTGAGCATGTCCTCGACCACGAGGTCGGGGTTGTTGATCACGCGATTCATGAATAAAACTCCTTCCTCAGGCGTGGGCCGTTGCGGGCGCACCCAGGTGTTGGTTGACAAAGGCCAGTGCCGGGCGCAGCACGGCTTCAATGTCGCCCAAGGGCACGCGGTAAGGCGCGCGGCTGGGCTGGGCATCGGACAAGCGATGCAGGCGCATCGGGATTTCGATAGACAGGTTCAAGTCGGTCTGGGCCACGGCCCGCAGGATGCGTGCGCAATCAATCTGCCCCTGCCCCAGCGGGGTGAAGAAGTAACCGTTGTCGTCCTTGCGCACATCCTTGATGTGGGTGTGCAGGCAGTGCGGCATGGCGCTCAGTGCGTCATCCGCAGGTACCACGCCGGGGCGGTGCGAAATGGTGTTGCCCGCGTCGTAGTTCAGGCCCACCAGGGAGTGGCCAATATCGGCCAGCAGGCCGGGACCGTCGCTGGCGGTGTTGAGCAGGTTGTCCGAGCCATCACCCGGGTTTTCCAGACCAATCTTCAGGCCAATGCTTTCGGCGTGACGGGCCAGTATGTCGATGTTGGCAAAGAAGCGCTTTTTGAGCTTGCGCGCTGCCGCGTTGGTGTTGATGACTTCGGCGCCGAGCGCCCGCGCAAAGTCCATGCGGCCGCGAAAGACCTCCACAGCGTCATCGCGCCCCAGGTCGATGTGCGACGAAAACGCGTGGCAGGCCATGCCGCTGTCAGCCAGCCAGCGCTGCCATTGCTGCGCCTGCGCGGGGGTGAAGGACGACTCGTCAAACGCCTCGGTGTAGCCCACGATGAATGCGGGCTCGACGTGCGTGGCGCCACACGCTGCCATGCTGGCCAGCATGGCAGGCACGGGGTGGCCGTCATAGGGCGCACCGGAAATGGAAACAATGCGTCCGCTGTTGGGAATTGTGGGATTCATATGGACGGCTTCAGTGGAGGGTCAGCCAAGGCAGATAAGCGAACCCCAGCAACAAGCCAATGGCCACCATATAAAACGGGATCAACTCCTTCACCACATCGCCGATGCGCACCTTGGCGATGGTGCTGGTGATGAACAACGTGGTGCCTATCGGCGGGTGGTACAGCCCGATCGAGAGGTTGACGATCATCATGATGCCCAACTGGATCGTGTCCATACCCACAGCGGCAGCCAAAGGCACAAACATGGGCGTTAGCAACAACACGGCGGCAGGCAGGTCAATGAACATGCCGGTCGCCAGCATGATCAGGTTCATGGCCAGGATGATGAGCCAGGGCGACTGCAGCGTCTCCTTGGCGTAGCGCGTGAACTCAGCCGGCAACTGTTCATAAGTGACGATCCAGCCCACGATACTTGACGCCATGATGATGAGCAAGACCACGCCCGTGGAAATGCCCGCCTCAATGGCCGCAGCCCTGAGCTTGGCCACAGTGAGGTCACGGTAAACCAGGCTCGCCACGACAAGCGCGTAGAGCGTGGACATCACGCTCACCTCGGTCGGTGTGGCAATGCCAAAGCGCAGGAAGATGATGATGAGTACCGGCATGGCCAGCGCCGGGCCGGTCTGGAGGAGCTGGCGCCAAAACGCAGGCCACTCGAAGGGTGTGGTATCCCGCGGGAAATTGCGCCGACGCCCCTGGATATAGCAAACAGCCATGAAGCCAGCACACATCAACAAGCCCGGCAGGATGCCCGCGACAAACAGCGCGCCGATCGACGCACCCGAAACCAGCGCATAAACGATCATGGGGATCGAAGGCGGGATCAGGATGTCGATGGTGGCCGACGCGGCCAGCGTACCGGCGGCGAAGGGTGCGGGGTAACCCAGCTTCTTGAGCCAGGGGATCAACATCGAACCAATGGCTGAGGCGTCCGCCACCGCCGAGCCCGAGACACCCCCAAAGATGGTCGATGACAACACACCCACTTGTGCCGGACCGCCATGAACGCGGCCAATCATCATGGACAGCAGCGTGACCAAGCTCTGGCCCAGCTTGCCGCTGACCATCAAGGCACCGGTCATCATGAAGAACGGTATTGCTATGAGCGGAAAGCTCTGCGTCTGCGACAACATCTGTTCGATCGCCAGATGCACGGGCACCCGATCAAGAATGAGCAAGCCACCCACCGAGGCAAGCACAAGGGCGTGCGCGATGGGAATGGACAGCAGCGCCCCGACGACGAAAAGAAGAATGATTAAGCCAGTCATGCCTGCACTCCAGCGGTGTTGGGTTCGGGGGTTTCGTCGAACAAGAGGTCAGGCTGGCTGACCCAAACCTGGGGCAATCTGCAAAGGGTCACGATCGCCAGCAGGGAGAAACCCAGCATCAGGCAGGACACGCTCACTGAGCCAGGCACTTGCAGAATGGGCGTGCGTTCGTCGGCTGCGATCTCCACCAGGGGCCATGCCACGACAGCGAGCGAGGCGTACAAGCCCGCCACCACCAGCGAGCCGGTCAACAGAACCCAACGACGCCATGCGCCCAGGCGCTGGGTGAAGATGACGATGGCAATGTGGGACCCATGCTGGGCTGCCAGCACCACACCGGCCATGATGAGCCACGGGAACATCAGCTCCGGGAGCTCGGACGCCGAGGACAGGCTACTGCCTGCAACGTAGCGCAGAACCACGTTGGCGGTCAGGATAAAAAACATGGTGCCGAGCGTGATGTAGAGCACACCACGACACGCCATGCCGATCAAATGGTCAACCACACGGGCCATTCGGACGACGGCCAAGCCGTCCGGACTCTGTGTGGCCTGGGGGCCGGAAGGCTGGGAAAAGCTCATGACGGGTTCAGCCTCAGCGCGTGGCCTGTACGACACGCTTCACGAATTCGCCGGTGGGGCCTGCGCTCCACTTCTCATAGACAGAACGGGTAGCCTGCACAAAGGGTGCAGTGTCCACGGTGTCAATCTGCACGCCCTTGGCCTTGATCTCTGCCACCAGTTTTTCGTCCGCTTCCTTGGACAACTTGCGCTGCATTTGTGTGGCCTCTGCCGCCGCCGCCATGAAAATACTCTGGTCAGCCGCGCTCAGCTTCTCCCATGAGCGCTTGCCCATGAGGAAGGGGGTCGCCTCGTACTTGTGAGCCGTCAGTGAGATGTACTTCTGGACCTCGTACAGCTTGGCCGATGCAATGTTGGTCAGCGGATTCTCCTGACCATCCACCACACCTTGTTGCAAAGCCACGTAAAGCTCGGAGAACTTGATTTGCTGGGGGTCCGCGCCCAGAGCCTGCATGATGTCCACCGTAATGGCGTCTGGCGGGGTGCGAATCTTCAGACCCTTGACGTCTGCAGGCGACTTGATCGGGCGCTTGCTGTTGGAGATATGGCGAATGCCGTTGTCCCAATAGCCCAGCACGACCATGCCCTTGGCTTCCGAACGCTTGGCCAGGTCCTGACCGATGGGGCCATCCAGCAATTGCCAGGCCTTGGTGATGTCAGAAAACAGGAAGGGCAGGCCCAAGGCGCTGTACTCGGGCACCACGGTGGAGACCGCGCCCTGGCTGTTGGCCGACATGTCCAGTGTTCCCGAGCGCAGCGCTGTCACCATGGCCGCATCGTCGCCGAGCTGCGAGGAGTGGGCCACCTGGATCTCGATACGTCCGCCGGTCTTTGTCTTCACAAGTTCAGCAAACTTCACCGAGGCTTCGTGCCTCGGATTGCCGGGGGCAGCGCCATGAGCCAGGATCAGCTTGATGGGTGTTTGGGCAAAGGTGACGGAACCGGCGCAGGCCAGCGCAGCGACCAAGGCAGCGCGGCGAAGAAAGTTGAATCGTGTCATTTTTGTCTCCTGGTGTTGTCTGGCAGCGATACCGCGCTGCCATCGGTTTTTTAGCTTTAAACGGGAACAAGGTGGCAATACCACCCTGAAAATCTCAATGAATCAGCATGCCGCCATTGACGTCCAGCGTGATGCCGGTGCAGTAGCCAGAGAGGTCGCTGGCCAGAAACACCACACAGCCCGCCACGTCATCCGGCGCGCCAATGTAGCCCAGGGGAATACCGTCCAGGATGGCCTGGCGCTTGTCGTCGGGGATCAGGCCCTTGTTGATGTCGGTGGCAATCAGGCCGGGGGTGACGCAGTTCACCCGGATGCCGGCGCCGCCGTATTCACGGGCCATGGCGCGTGCCAGACCCAGCACACCCGCTTTGGCCGCCGAGTAATGGGGGCCGCCCAGAATGCCGCCGCCGCGTTGTGCCGACACCGACGAGATGCACACGATGGAGCCGCGCTTTTGCGCCAGCATGGTGGGAATGACCGACTGGGAGGCCACCAGCGTGCCGCGCAGGCTGACGTCCAGCACCGCGTCATAGTCTTTGGGCGAAATGTCCAGGGTCTTGCGCGGCTGGGTGATGCCGGCGTTGTTGACCAGCACATCAATCCGGCCTTTGGCCGCGATGACCTGCGTCACGGCAGCGTCGCATGACGCCTTGTCGGTCACATCGGCCACCAGGCCCATGTGCTGCGGGCCGAGGCGGGCAGCGGCAGCGGCCGGGTCGGCTTGCGCGAGGTCAAGAATGACGATGGTGGCGCCTTGCGCGGCCATCATGCGGGCCGTGGCAAAACCCAGGCCATTGGGGCCGGCGCCACCGGTGATCACGGCTACTCTGTCTTTCAGCAACATTGACTGTCTCCTTGTTAAGTTGGGGCGATTCTGGGCAAGAAGCCGACTTGGCACAAACGATAAAATCTCAAGTTCAAGTGAAAATCTGTCATGTTGCAGTGCAATAAATACTCTTATCGTCATGTTGCCTCCCCTTCCCTCGCTGCTGGCTTTTGAAGCCATTGCCCGGCGTCGCAGCTTCGCGCTGGCGGCAGCCGAACTGCACCTCACGCCGTCGGCCGTCAGCCATCAGGTGGCGCGGCTGGAAGATTTTTTGGGGGTCAAACTGTTTGATCGCTCGTCGCGCGGGGTCAAGCTCAGCCCCGCCGGAGAAGCTTATTTGCAGCGGGTGGCGGGCGCTTTGGGCGCCATCGGGGCCGCCACCGACGATGTGCGTCAAGGCGTGCGCAACACCCTGTATGTGCATGCGAGCCCGAGTTTTGCCAGCCTGTGGCTGATGCCGCGCATTGGGCAGTTCGCGCAGGCGCACCCGGGGGTGTCGTTGTTTCTGTCCGCCTCGCATGTGCACTCCGACTTTGAGCTGGGTCAGGTGGACCTTGACATCCGCTACGGCGTGCCCAACTGGCCGCAACTGGTGGTGCAGCCGGTGTTTCGGGAGTCGATCATGCCGCTGGCCAGCCCCGCCTTCATTGAGCGGCACCAGATCCGCACCCCGGCTGATTTGCTGCAGGTGCCGCTGATTCAGTCCACAGTGGGGGTGGTGCAGTGGGCCGACTGGTTTGCACTGCATCCGCCGCTGAAAAAGCCAGACCGCTTTGCCTTGCGTTTCGACCGGGCCATGATGGCGCTGGACGCAGCAGCGCAAGGCCTGGGGGTGGCACTGGAGAGCACGACCATTGGCGACGGCCATCTGCAAAGCCGGCGGCTGCAACCGGTGTTTGACACGGCCTGGTCTATTTCAGTGCAGGGGCATTTTGTGGTTTACCCCGAGCGCCACGGACAACGGTCCGAGGTGAAGCAGTTTCTGGAGTGGCTCAGCACACAGACCGATGCACAGTCCGGAATGGCGTTGCCGAGGCAGTCGGTGGCGCAGTAGCCAACGTTTCAAACCGCTTTGGCTACCCGAATTCTGCTGACCAATTCAGCCGCTGCCGGGTCCGCCAAAGCCGGTGCCGCACCATCCTGCACATGCGAGCGGATCAGCCGATCCAGCGTTTCAATCTGCGGCGTCAGCGGGCCAAAGAAACGGGGCTCGTTGCCCACGGCCAGCAGCAGGGTCGGAAAGTCTTCCACGTCCAGCGGGTGCAGCAGGTCGGCCTCGTCTTCCACATCAATCCACAAGAACCGTGTCTCGGGAAAACGGCTCTGGACCTGCTCAAAGCGGCTGCGGTAGTCGCGGCACACGCCGCACCATTCAGCGCACAGGCACACGACGAGAACAGAGGGTTGTGGGGCTGAAATGGCTGGGTTCATGGCTCTAGGATATCAGCTATCTTTTTAATAGCTACCTCCGAAGGCAGGACGCGGGCTAGCGGCCTGTTTCTTATAAAGTCTTGCGTGGATGAAAAACCAGCGGTTGCGCCGCAGACAGGCCGGGGTTGGTTGCCTGCGCATTCGTCGCCGTCTTCTTCAGTGGGGCCGAATCACAGCTACCGCAACCACCACAGCCGCCGCTGGCGCCCGTGGCGACCTGCAGCGGGGCGCGCCATGCAAATGGAAAGGGCAGACGCAGCAAGCTTTTGGCCAGCGGGCGTTTGACCGCACCAGGCATCAGGTGCCACGCGGCATAAACAAAGCAGCCACTCACCAAACCGGCCACGATCAGGGTTTGAACGGCCATGCTCACGCGCCCAGCCACAAGGTGACCCGGTAGGTGACAAACGCGCTGGCGTAGGCCAGCGCAAACAGGTAGGCCGCCATGAACAGCGGGTAGCGCCAGGAGTTGGTCTCGCGGCGCACCACCGCCAGGGTGGAGAGGCACTGCGGCGCAAACACAAACCACGCCAGCAGCGAGTAAGCCGTGGCCAGCGACCAGCCCTGGGCAATCACGGGCGAGAGCGCGTCGGCCATCGAGTCCGTCGCGGCGGACAGCGAATACACCGTGCCCAACGCGCCCACCGCCACCTCACGCGCGGCCATGCCGGGCACCAGGGCGATGGAGATTTGCCAGTTGAAACCAATCGGCGCAAACACCACCTGCAGCGCGTGGCCCAAGATGCCCGCCGCGCTGTACTGGATGGCGGGACCTTGGGACATATCCCACCCCGCAGGCGGGCCGGGGTAGGTGGAGAGGAACCACAAAATAACCATCAGCGCGAAGATAATGCCGCCCACGCGGCGCAGGAAAATGCGGGCGCGCTCCCACAGGCCCAGGCCAAGGTTACGCAGGCTGGGCACGCGGTAGGGCGGCAGTTCCAGCATCAGGGGCTGGTAACCGCTTTTCATCCACACGCGCTTGAAGATCCAGGCCACGCCCATGGCCGACACCACGCCCGCCACATACAGGCCAAACAGTGTGAGGCCGCGCAAGCTGAACCAGCCCACGTCGCGCTCGGGCACAAAGGCACCAATCAGCAGGGCGTAGACCGGCAGCCGCGCCGAGCAGGTCATGAGCGGCGCCACCATGATGGTGGCCAGCCGGTCTTTCCAGTTGGCAATGGTGCGCGTGGCCATGATGCCGGGAATGGCGCAGGCAAAGCTGGAGAGCAACGGAATAAAGGCGCGACCCGACAGGCCCACTTTGCCCATCAGGTTGTCCAGCAGGAACGCGGCGCGCGGCAGGTAGCCCGAGTCTTCGAGCAGCAGGATGAAGAAAAACAGAATCAGAATCTGCGGCAAAAACACCAGCACACCGCCCACACCGGCGATGACGCCGTCCACCAGCAGGCTGCGCAGCGGGCCTTCGGCCATGTGCTCAATCGTCCAGTCGCCGGTGGCCGCCATCGCGCCCTTGATGGCATCCATGGGCAGGTTGGCCCATGAAAACACCGCCTGAAAAATCAGGAACAACACAGCCGCCAGCACCACCAGGCCCCACACCGGGTGCATGACCACGGCGTCCAGCCGGTGCTGAAAACGCCCCAGCGTGGGCGCCTGGGGTGCGACCAGGGCCAGGATGCGGCGCACCTCGCGCTGCAAATCTGCTGAATTGGCGGGCTTGGGGTCAAACAAGGGCGCCACGGACGTTGGCAGGGCGCTGGCGAATTGCTTTTCCAGTTGCGCCAACAGCTTGGCGTGACCATCGTGCTTGACGGCCACGGTCTCCACCACCGGGCAACCCAGCTCCACGGCCAGGCGGGCCAGGTCGATGTTCAGCCCTTGCGTGCGGGCGACGTCGGCCATGTTCACGGCCACCATCATGGGTTTGCCCAGGCGCTTGAGTTCCAGCACCAGGCGCAGGTTCATGCGCAGGTTGGTGGCATCCACCACCGCCACAATGACATCGGGCGCGTCTTCACCGGCACGGCGGCCTTCAATCACTTCAAGCATCACCTGCTCATCCGGCGTGGCGGGGGTCAGGCTGTAGGAACCGGGCAAATCGACGACCGAGAGCGTCTGGCCGTTGCGCAGGCGGGCCTGGCCCACCTTGCGCTCCACCGTCACGCCCGCGTAGTTGGCCACCTTCTGGCGCGCCCCGGTGAGCAGGTTGAACAGCGCGGTCTTGCCGCAGTTGGGGTTGCCGACCAGTGCTATTTTTTTGATAGCTGCTTGCGCAGGCAGGACGTGGGCTTGAGTCATAAAACCTTCAAACGGGGGCCGATTCGGCGGACTGCACCTCGATGCACTCGGCTTCCAGCAGGCGCAGGGCCAACAAGGTGTCGCCCACCTGCACCGCCAGCGGCTCACGCCCGCCGGGGCCGCGGCGCAGCATCTGCACCGGCTCGCCCGCAATAAAGCCCAACTCCCCCAGGCGCCGCAGCGTGGCCTCACCGACCTCGGCAGACCCCGGTTTGACACACACGACAGAGGCGTGGGAACCGTTTGGGAGTTGTGACAACAGCATGCAGGAGGTCTCTGGAAAATGGGACAAACGCATTTGGACGGCCCAAATGCAAATGAGAGTCTATCGCATTTAGAACCCGGATACCAGCTTCCACCGGCGTCTGGCCAAAGACCAAGACCTGCAACACACCCATCTCATTGCCGCTGGCGATTTCGGAAAATCCAGAAGCACCGGCGCCTCCGCCAGGCGCTTCACTTTTAATAGCTACTCCCGCAATTACCACGGGGGCTACAGACCGATTTTTCTTAAAAATCAACGCCCCAAGTCTTTCGCGCTGACGCCCGCAATGCCCCAATTCTCCTTCGGCACGTCCTGAATCCAAACGCGCACGTTGGCAATCGGGGTGCCGGTGGCTTCGACCAGGGCGGCGCTGACTTTCTCAATCACGGCGCGCTTCTGTTCTTCCGTGCGGCCTTCAATCATGTAAATCTGTGCAAATGGCATGTGAGTTCTCCTGATAAATTTCAAACAAAGCGGATGCTGGTACTGCCCATGCCCTGCACGCGCAGGGTGACGTTGTCGCCGGCTTTGACCGACACGGCTTCGGTGATGCCGCCCGACAGAATCAGGCTGCCCGCCGGAATGCATTCGCCGCGTTCGGCCAGGTGGTTGGCCAGCATGGCGATGGCGGCAGCGGGGTGGCCGAGTACGGCAGCCCCGGCGCCAAAGGCGACGGCCTGGCCGTTTTTCTCCAACACGATGCCCACCGTGCGCAGGTCCACGCCCGACACGGCCATGGGCTGGCCGCCAACCACAAAGCGCGCCGCCGAGGTGTTGTCGGCCACCACGCTTTTCAGGTCGAACTTGAAGTCGCGGTAACGGCTGTCGATCACCTCGATGCCAGGCATCACAAAGTCAGTCGCGGCCAGCACCGCGCCGATGTGGCAGCCGGGACCGCGCAGCTCGGTTTTGGTGACGAAAGCGATTTCCGGTTCGACCTTGGGGTGGATCAACTCACTCACCTGGCACTCGCCGCCATCGGGCACGGCGTAGTCATCGGTCATGAAGCCGAACACGGGCGTGGTCACGCCCATTTGCTTCATCTTGGCGTGCGAGGTCAGCCCGGCTTTGAGGCCAATCACGCGCGCGCCGCGGGCCACTTTGCGCAAACGGATTTCATCCTGGATGGCGTAGGCGTCGTCCCAGTCCATGTCGGGATAGTCGTCGGTGATTTTGGTGGTGTCTTGCTGCTGCAGCTGGCAGTTTTCCAGGCGCTCGGCCAGGGCGGCAATGGTTGCGGTGTCGAGTTTCATGCGGCTACCTTGGTTAAATTCTTGCGTTCACGGGCCATGGTCATGGCGGTGTCTTCGATCATGTCCTCCTGCCCGCCGACCATGCCACGGCGGCCCAGCTCGACCAGGATGTCGCGTGCGGGCACGCCGTACTTCACACTGGCGCGTTTGGCAAACAGCAGGAAGCTGGAGTACACCCCGGCGTAGCCCAGCGTGAGCGAGTCGCGGTCGATGCGAATGATGTGGTCCATGATGGGCACCACCAGGTCTTCGGCCACGTCCTGAATCTTGAACACATCGACACCGGTCTCGATCCCCATGCGGGCGCAAACGGCGATGAACACCTCCATCGGCGTGTTGCCGGCGCCGGCACCTAGCCCGGCAGCGGCGGCGTCGATGCGGTTGGCCCCGGCCTCAATCGCGGCAATCGAATTAGCCACGCCCATGGCCATGTTGTGGTGGCCGTGAAAGCCCAGCTCGGTCTCGGGTTGGAGCGCGGCGCGCACGGCACTCAAACGCACTTTGACGTCGTCGGGCAGCATGTAACCGGCCGAGTCGGTGACGTAGATGCAGTTGGCGCCATAACCCTGCATCAGCAGCGCCTGGCTCACCAGTTTTTCCGGGCTGGCCATGTGCGCCATCATCAAAAAGCCTACCGTGTCCAGACCCAGTTCGCGCGACTTGGTGATGTGCTGCTCCGACACATCGGCCTCGGTGCAGTGGGTCGCCACGCGGATGGTGCCCACGCCCAGGTCCTTGGCCATCAGCAGGTGCTCGACGGTGCCAATGCCGGGGATCAGCAGGGCAGACACTTTGGCCTGCTTCATCAACGGAATCACGGCACCCAGGTATTCCTCGTCGGTGTGGGCCGGAAAGCCGTAGTTGACGGAGGAGCCGCCAAGGCCGTCGCCGTGCGTGACTTCGATCAGCGGCACCCCGGCGGCGTCGAGTCCGCAGGCGATGCTTTTCATTTGGTCCAGCGTCATCAGGTGGCGCTTGGGGTGCATGCCGTCGCGCAACGTCATGTCGTGCACGGTGACTTTTTTACCTTGTAAGTTCATGGTGTTTCTCGTGTGAGGTTCAGGCAAAGGCCGGGGTGGCGACGGGCTTGAGCGTGAGCCGGCCGGCGATGATTTCTTCGGCAAACATTTCCGCGGTGCGGGCGGCTGCCGCCGTCATGATGTCGAGGTTGCCGGCGTACTTGGGCAGGTAGTCGCCCAGGCCTTCGACTTCCATGAACACCGAGACGCGGTTACCGTCAAACACCGGGCCGTTGACTAGGCGGTAGCCCGGCACGTACTTTTGCACTTCGGCCAGCATCTGGTGAATCGATGCGGTGATCTTGGCCTGGTCGGGCGTGGTTTCGGTCAGGCAGTGCACGGTGTCGCGCATCATCAGCGGCGGCTCGGCCGGGTTGATGATGATGATGGCCTTGCCCTGTTTGGCGCCGCCCACTTTCTCCACCGCGCCCGAGGTGGTGCGGGTGAACTCGTCAATGTTCTTGCGGGTACCAGGGCCGACCGAGCGGCTCGACACGGTGGCGACGATTTCGCCGTAGGCCACCGGCTGCACGCGCGATACGGCCGCCACCATCGGAATGGTCGCCTGGCCACCGCAGGTGACCATGTTGACGTTCATCTCGCCCTTGCCCAGGTGTTCCATCAGGTTCACCGGCGGCACGCAGAACGGGCCGATGGCCGCCGGCGTCAGGTCGATCATCATCACGCCCAGCTCATTGAGCTTGCGCGAGTTCTCGGCATGCACATAGGCGCTGGTGGCGTCAAAGGCGATTTGCACGCCGTCCGCCAGCACGTGCGGCAACAAGCCGTCCACCCCCTTGGCGGTGGTTTTGATGCCCATCTCGCGGGCGCGCTTGAGGCCGTCTGATTCGGGGTCGATGCCCACCATCCAGACCGGCTCCAGCACCGGGCTGCGTTGCAGTTTGACCAGCAGGTCGGTGCCGATGTTGCCAGGCCCGATCAGGGCACATTTGATTTTTTTCATGAAAACTCCGTCAGTTGAAATTCAGATCAGGGTGCGCACCACGCCGCCCTCAACGCGCAATGCGGCGCCGTTGGTGGCGGCCGCGCGCGGGCTGCAGACATAGGTCACCATGGCCGCGACTTCGGCCGGTTCGATAAAACGCTGCAGCAGCGAGGTCGGGCGCGCGTATTTGAAAAAATCACGCTCGGCCTCGGCCAGCGTCTGCCCCGCGTCACGCGCCAGCGTGGCAAAGAACGCACCCACGCCTTCGGTGCGCGTGGGGCCGGGCAGCACGGCATTGACCGTGACGCCGCTACCGGCGCAGGTTTCCGCCAGTCCGCGCGAGACCGACAGCTGGGCCGACTTGGTCATGCCGTAATGCACCATGTCAGCCGGCGGACAAATGCCCGACTCGCTGGAGATAAAAACAATGCGGCCCCAGCCACGCGCCTTCATGCGCGGCAGGTGGTGGCGCGACAGGCGCACACCGCTGAGCACATTGACCTCGAAAAAGCGCTGCCAGTCGTCGTCGCCAATTTGCTCGAACGCCTTGGGCTCGAAGATGCCGAGGTTGTTGACCAGCAGGTCCACCTCGCCCGCGGCGTCCAGCAGGCGCTGACAACCGGCAGCCGAGGACAGATCGGCCTGCACGCCGTCAATCGTGGCGCCCGGAACTTCCGCCTGCATGCGCGCCACCGCGCTGGCCAACCGGGCCGGGTCGCGCCCGTTGACGAGAACGTGCGCGCCCTCGGCCGCCAGTTCGCGCGCCGTGGCCCAGCCGATACCGGAGGTGGAGCCCGTGACCAGTGCCCGCTTGCCTGTAAGTTGAAGATCCATCCCTGTTCCTTGTCAAATTTTGTCGCGCATGGCCGAGTACAGCCAGGGCTTGAGTAATTGCGTGAGTTGGGGCGCCACCGCCCAGGTCATGATGAGGACCACCAGCGCGGTCAGCAACATCACCCGGGGCAGCAAGGGCCACGGCGCCAGCAACGAACCGAGCAGCAAGAACAGCACATACACCGGGGGACAAATGCCCAGCCAGGTGACGACCGCGACTTTCCAACGCGGCGGTTAAGTCGCTTGAGGCCTGCTCGAACGCCACCTCGTGCCCGGCCTTGACCCGGCGTGTGATCAGCACCGTGACCGCACCAGAGGGTTTGTCGAGGGTCGCTGTTGCCATGGCTTTTCTGCCTTAGTGAAAGCGCACCGAGCAGCTGCCCATGCCGCCAATGGACACACGGAAGTTGTCCCCGGCCTTGGCCGGTGACATGGCGGCCAGCGCGCCCGACAAGATGACCTCACCGGCTTTCAGGCCAATGCCGAGCCGCCCCAGCGTGTTGGCGAGCCAAGCGACAGCATTCACGGGCGAGCCTAAAGCGGCAGCGCCGGCGCCAGTGCCGATGATTTCGCCGTTTTTCTCCAACACCATGCCGCAGGTGGCCAGGTCGATGCGGCGCGGGTCCACCGCGCAGTCGCCCAGCACAAAGACGCCACAGGAGGCGTTGTCGGCCACGGTGTCCTGGATCTTGATTTTCCAGTCACGGATACGCGAATCAACAATCTCGAAGCACGGCATCACGCACTCGGTGGCGGCCAGCACGTCGGCGTTGCTGATGCCGGGGCCCATCAGGTCTTTTTTCAGGATGAAGGCAATCTCGCCCTCGGCCTTGGGCTGGATCAGGGTGCTGGCGTCCACCGACTGGCCTTCGTTGTAGATCATGCCGTCGAGCAGGTAACCAAAGTCGGGCTGGTAGACGCCCAGCATGTTCATCACCGCGGCCGAGGTCACGCCGATTTTTTTGCCAACGATGCGCTCGCCCGCCTGCAGGCGGCGTGACAGCATGCGCTGCTGGATGTGGTACGCGTGCCCGATGGTGATGTCGGGGTGGCGGGTGGTCAGCGGCTCGACCACGGTTTGCGTGCTCATGGCCTGGAACAACTCGTCGCCCAGGGTTTCGATCAGTTTGGCGTCCATAGGTAAATAGGTCCTGTTGATTGAATGAAGAAAATGGAAGTTTTTATACGTTTCAGGCCTCTAGCCCACGTCCGTCGTACGCAAGCAGCTACTAAAATAATAGCAAATCAACATGGCGTCAGACCTTCAGCGCATCCGCCTCGGCCAGGAAATTCCCGACCAGCTGGGCAAAGCGCGCGGCGTGTTCGATTTGCGTCCAGTGGCCGCAGCGACCGAACACATGCAATTGCGAGCGGGCAATCCATTGCGCCAGGGTCAGTGAGTTCGACAGGGGCAGCACCTGATCCTCGCGGCCATGGACCACCAGTGTCTCGTGCGGCAGCGCGCGGATGTCTTCTTCCCGGCTGGCCAGCGCCTCCACCCCGTTTTGCCGTGGCGCCGGAAACATCGCCGAGAACGCTTCCTGAAAACCGGGCTGGATGCTGGCCCTGTAACGCAGCTCGGCCAGTTCATCACTCATCAGCGTGCGGTCAAAGGCAAAAATATCGAGCAATTTACGCATGTTCGCAATCGACGGCGTGTAACCCCAGACGGCCTCCAGACCGGGCGTAATCGGGAACGACACGCCCGCCGCGCCCATCAGCACCAGCCGCCGGACCCGTGTCGGATGGCGAATCGCCAGCGCCAGCGCCAGTGCACCACCGAACGAGTTGCCAATAAGGTCAGCACGCTCAATCTTGAGCGCATCAAGCAGGCCAATCGCCTGCGCCACCCAGGTGTCCAGGCCATAACGGATACCGGCGGGCCGCTCGCTGAAGCCGAAACCGACCATGTCCGGGGCAATCACCCGACGCTGCGGTGACAAAGCCGGAATCGTCAGGCGCCAGTTGGCCCAGGCGCTGACGCCAGGGCCGGAGCCGTGGATCAGCAGCACCGGAAAACCGGAGCCGACGTCGTGGTAGTTGGTGACGATGCCGTTGGCCACGATGGATTGGCCGATTTCGGGGTTCTGACTCATGGGTGGTTCTTCAGTACTTGATCATCACGTTGCGCAACTCGGTGTAGAACTCGAGCGAATGCACGCCGCCTTCACGCCCGATGCCGGACTGCTTGGAGCCGCCGAACGAGGTGCGCAGGTCGCGCAGGAACCAGCTATTGATCCAGCACAGCCCCACTTCGATTTGCGTGGCCAGGCGGCTGGCGCGGCTGATGTCCTGGGTGTAGATGGAAGTCGCCAAACCATACTTCGTGTCGTTGGCCATGCGCACGGCTTCTTCTTCGGTGTCAAAGGGCTGGATGTGGCAGCACGGCCCGAAGATTTCTTCACGCACGACCGCCGCGGTTTCGGGCAGGCCGGTCCAGATGGTGGGCTGCACCCAGCAGCCGTCTTTCAGGTCGTCCGGCATGTCGGGCACACCGCCGCCGAAGACGATGGTGGCGCCCGCCTCCTTGGCCTTGGCGTAGTAGGACAGCACTTTCTTCTGGTGAATCTTGCTGACCAGCGGACCGATCTTGGTGTCGGCATCAAACGGGCGGCCAGGCTTCATTTCTGCGGCCTTGACCTTCAGGGCGGCCACGAACTTGTCAAAAATCGGACGCTCGACGTAAATGCGCTCGGTGCCCAGGCAGACCTGGCCGCAGTTCTCAAAGGCTGAGCGGGTGACGGTGTTGACAGCGTTCTCAAAGTCGCAGTCGGCAAACACCACGGCGGCGTTCTTGCCGCCCAACTCCAGCGACACCGGCCGGATGCCGTCGGCACCGGCTTTCATGATGGCGGTGCCGGTCTTGGTTTCACCGGTGAAGGTGATGCCGTTCACATCGGGGTTCGCGGTCAGGAAGGCACCGGCGGAATCCACGCCAAAGCCGTTCACCACGTTGTAGACACCGGCGGGCACGCCGACCTTGTTCATGACTTCACCCAGCAGCGTGGCGGTGCCCGGCGTGCATTCGGAGGGTTTGACGACCACGGTATTGCCGCAGGCCAGGGCCGGGCCGACCTTCCAGGTCATCAGCAGCAGCGGCAGGTTCCACGGGCAGACGACGGCGATGACGCCACGCGGGGTGCGCACGCCGTAGCTGCGGGCAGTCTTGCCATCGGGGGTGCGCATCTCGAACGATTCGGTCGAGGCGTTCTTGATGGTGTCGGCAAAAATCTTGAAATTGGCGGCGCCGCGCGGAATGTCCACGTGCGAAGCCAGGTGTTTGGGCTTGCCGGTGTCGGCAATTTCGGCCTGCAGGAAGTCATCAAAACGGCGATTGATCTCATTGGCCACGGCGTCCAGCATGGCCACCCGGTCCACCACCGACAACTGACCCCAGGGGCCATGCAGCGCGGCCTTGGCTGCCGCCACGGCAGCATCGACTTCGGGCTTGCCGGCCTCATGGACGTTGCCGATCAGCGAGTTGTCGACCGGGTTGCGTTTCTCGTAGGTCTTGCCGCTGACGTTGGTCACGTACTCGCCGTTGATGAAGTTCTTGAAGTCTTTCATAGGTGTCTTTTCAAAGTGCAAAGTGAAATTTTGGCTTGTGTCGTGCGTTGTTAGTGGCTCAATCCGAGGGCGGCCAGCCCGGCGCGCGCGCAGGCTTCATCCTGCTGCTCCGAGCCACCGGAGACGCCGATGCCGCCAATGCGCTGGCCGTTCTCCATCAGCGGCAGGCCGCCGCCAAAGGCGACAAAACGCGGCCGGCGCACAAGGCCGTCACGCACGGCGGCGGAATGCTGCTGCAGTGCTTCTTGCCACTGGCTCGTCGCCAGGCCAAAGCTGGCGGCGGTGTAGGCCTTGTCCATGGCAATGTCCACTGAATGCAGCGGCGCACCCGGCATGCGCAGGAAAGCCGCCAGCACACCGGAAGCGTCCACCACGGCCACATTGATACGCACGCCCATGGCCTGAGCGGCCTGCACCGCCGCCCCCACGGCCCGATGCGCCGCGGGCCAGTCAATGGTGTGCAGCAAAACGCTGGCAGCGGGTGTGGTCGCTTCCGGTGTCATGCTCAAAATGCCTTGACGAAGGTGACACGCAACAAGTTGCCACTGGGCTCGGCACCCGTGCCAGCGTCGGAGCGGTATTCCTTGTAGGCCGCAGCCTTGAGGAACACGCCGGCGCTCATGATGGGCATCACGACCTCGGCACCGATGGCATGGCGCGACGACTTGTGGGTGGAGGCCCCGGTACCGCTGTCGTTGGTGACCTGCACCTGGTCGTAGCCCACCACACCGACCTGAACGGTCTGCAGCATCTTGGCAATGCCCCACTCCAGCGTGACCTGATTGCCCGGCTTGAAGCCGCCTGACTTTTCCGAGTTGGTCTCGAAACGCATCAGGGCGGAACCGGAGATGGTCTTGCTGGCGTCGAAGTAGTAGGTGGCACCGGCCGTCAACATCGTCGACTTGAAGCCTTTGCCCGGTGCTGCGGGCGTCGAGCTCGACGCGTTATCGAGCCAGAGACCGGCCGCGGCCACCGCGTCCCAGTTTGAGCCATGCCAGCCCAGCACCACCGGGCCGAGGTAGACGTCGCCAACGCCCGTCTGGCTTTCCGAAATGGACGCCGCATTGATCGTCAAGGACGTGCCGATCACGGGAACAATTGCCTCCATGCCGAAATCTGCGCCCAGGAATTTATGGTTTGAAATCCAGACAAAACGGTTGGCCAGCGCGACCACGGTGCCCGTGTTGTGGCCAGGCAAATCGGTGCTGGTGCCCGGCGCCTTGAACTGTTCAATGTTGTAGTCCACCAGATAACCCAGGTAGTAGTTTCCGGGGGGTGGCACGCTGGCACCCTGGATGCCTTCGACACCGGGCACATAGTGACCGCCGGCGTGCACATTCAGGGTGGCGGCCAAGGCAGCCGCGGCAAAAATGATTTTTTTCATGACTTGTTATTCGTTTCAAAAATGGATGAAGCAAGACCAGGGCCTCCACCGCACCAACGTGGTCGTGTGCGCGAGAGGCCCGTAATTCAATCGCTCAGGTGTACACCTCGGTGAACGACGGCACCATCTCACCCGTGTGGTAAAAAATGCCGCTGCCCATCTGGTCTTCCGTCCAGGTGGTCACCGGCCGGTCGCGCTGGGCCAGGTAGCCCAGGCCCGCGAAGGTCTCGTTGCGGTTGCCACTTGGATCAAAGAAATAAATCGTCTCGCCGCGGGTGATGCCGTGGCGCGTGGGTGCCACATCGATCCGGGTCTTGGTCTTGGCCATCACGTCGGCAGACTTCAAGATGTCGTGCCACGAGTCCAGGAAGTACGCAATATGGTGCAGTCCCATGCGCGGCCCGCCGACAAAGGCGATGTCGTGCGGCGTGGTGGTGCGTGCCAGCCAGGTGGCGGCCTGCATGGAGCCACCGGGGCCCACCAGGACCTGCTCGGTCAGGAAGAAGTCGAGCACCTCCATCACGAATTTGGTGTTCTCTGCGACCTTGTTCACACCGGTTTCAGGGTTGAGTTCGCACATCAGCAAACAGTGGTCCAGCCAGTGCGCACCTGCGCCCTTGATGTTGTCGGGCCAGGGATCGGGGTTGGTGGAGCCGACCTCGGTACCGACATATTCCTTCATCGCATACAGCCGCATTTCGTGGCCGCTGGGCAGGTTGAACTGCAGCATGCGACCCGTCGAAGGCAGCGTACCTTCTGGCAGCATCGTGGTGGGGATGCCGTAGGCGTCGATCTTCTTTTGCAGTTCGTCCAGATCCGCGTCCTTCTCGACCTTGTAGGCCACGTGGTTCATGCCCGCCTGGTCCGACGGGGTCAGCACCAGGGAGTACTTGTCCCACTCGTCCCAGCACTTGAGGTACACGTTGCCGTGCTTGTCCTCCATCGTCTTCTTCATGCCCAGCACGTTTTCATAGTGCTTGAGAGCTGCAGCCATGTCCATCACCCGCAGGCTGACGTGGCCGATACGCAAAATACCCATTGTGGTCTCCTCGTTGTTGAAATAATCAGGGGTTGACCGACGCGGTCAACCCTTTCTTGAACGGCTTTTCAAATTTGCCTGCCACCTCCAGCCGGACGGGGGTGACGGGTGCGACACGGCAGGCCAGCGTGAAGCCAAGTTCCTCCTCCGCGGCACTGACGTGCGCGCGACTGATGGGACCGAGCGGTCGGCACTGACCCTCGAGAACATGGACCTTGCAGACGCCACAACCGCCGTTGACGCAGCCCACCGGGATGCCCTTGCGGCCCAGGCGCAACATGCCTTGCAACAGACTCTCGTCGGTGGCACAGGGAAATATTTCATCGGTTTGCATGACATGCACGTTGACCTTGGGACGGGTGTCGAAGAACATGGTGATGACCCTTCAAACCCGCTTGAACAGCGGACTGCGCTGCTGGCCGGTATCGGCCGCCGAGAGGAATTTCTCGGTGTAAATGTCGCGCTCGTACAAGCGCCCCTGCATCAGGGTGGCGATGCAGGCCTCGATCATCACGGGCGGCCCACACAGATAAGCCTGATGACCCGCGAACGTTCCGCCAAAATGGGCCTTGGCCACGTCATGCACAAAACCGCGCGCACCCGCCCAATCGGAACCTTCGGGTTCACCTGACAGGGTCGGCACATAGGTGAAATTCGGGTACTGGGCGGCAAGCGCACGAAACTCATCGTCGTAGTACAGCTCTTCACGGGTGCGTTGCCCGTACAGCAGGGTCATGGGTTGCCGGCTCTCATCCTCCAGCAGGTCATGGATCATGGCGCGGGGACTCGACAGACCCGATCCGCCCGCCATGAAGATCGTCGGCACCTGGGTGGACTTGCGCACAAAAAAGCGGCCATAGGGTCCGGAGATCTGCAGCCGGTTGCCCACGGCGAGGTTCTGGTGCAGCCAGGTGGTGCCCGCACCGCCGGCAACGATGCGAACGTTCAATTCGATCTCACCGGTAGCTTGCACGTGCGCGGGTGAGTTGGCAATGGAAAACGCCCGGCCGCCTTCGATGCCGGGAATCACCACCTGCACGTACTGGCCCGCCTGAAAATGCATCGGCTGGTCGAGCTTGAGAAAGAGGCCCTTGATGGTGGGCGTCAGTTGCTCGATGCGCGACACCGTGGTGAAGAAGTCGCGCACCGGGATCATTTGCGCATCCGGGTCTTCATCAATGTCAGCCTCAATGGTGCCATCGCTTTGCAGCGTGGCACAGCAGGCCAGCGTCTTGCCGGCATCACGCTCGAAGTCCATCAGTGCGAACGGGTTGGCATGACCATGGTCCACCTCGCCCTCACAGACCTGAACCTTGCAAGTACCACACAGGCCGTGGCCGCAGGCGTGCGGAATGTAGATGCCCTGGCGCAGCGCTGCGTCCAGCAGCGTCTGGCCTTCCTCTACCTCGATGGTCGCGCCCAGCGGCTCAATGGTCAGTTGATAACTCATGGTCTGTTCGTTGACGCTTAATTGCAGGAGCCGTTGAGACCCGAGAGTCCGGGTGTGCGAAAGCGAATGACGTCCTTGTGCTTCAAGCCGTTTTCCGCCAGCGACTTGGCCGGATCGGGCTTCCAGGGTTGGCCCGACTTCAACCACTCAACCTTGTCCCAGTCGATCCTGACAAAGTCAGGGTGGTAGCCATAAGTGCCGGGCAGCACCGCGGTGCCCAGAGCACCAAAAGGCGTGTCCGGTGGCAGGGGCAAGGCAATCGGCGCGCCGAACATCAGATGGTCTTCCCAGCCGATGAACAACAGCGGTGCGGGGAAGTTCTCAAGCACGTCCTTGGCGGGAAAGCTGTAGGGTTTGAGGGCGACGACGCTCATTTTTGTGCTCCTTCTACGGATTCGCCGCGCCAGGCGGCAAAGTTTTTCTGGTCTTCCGAGCCGTCAAAGTCGAAGTTGTCGCGGCCGACGTTCATGTTGTAGTAGTCCAGCACGGCCAACAGCGGGTCAAAGCCTTCCTTGGTCGGATCGACATCGGGCTTGAAGCAGTTGCCCTGGTAGATCTGCTGTGGCGGCAGCCAGGCCTGCACATACTTCTCCGGCTCGTTGTCAAAAATCTCTTTGCAGTGGTCACTGCAGCAGTGGTACTTGTTGCCCAGGTAGTCAGACTCCCGGTAGGCGATCTTGGTGGCATCGCCCGGCTCGGTGAAGATCATGGGAATCTGGCAGGTCTGACAGAGCATCGGCAAGGTCTTCTGGTAGAAGCGGTTGCCTTTGTCGGCCTGCTCGCGCCAGTAGTCCCAACGTGGCTTGTAAAGCTGGTCAAAGGTCTCGGGATACTTCTCCGACAGCCAGGCCATTTCTTCCTCTTTGGGAATCCAGGTATGCAAGGCCGCTGCAGCGTTGTAGTTGTAAAACACCGCGAAGGTCTGATGGCTGATGTGGTCCTTGCCTTCGCAAGCCTGTATCCAACCCTTGGGTTTGCGGATGCCATAGCGGGCCAGGTCCTTGAAGAGTGCCTCGCCGTTTTCCTCGACGTACATTTCCCAGCTCTCACGCCAGCTCATCACCCGCTTGGGCAGCATGTAGTCCTGCATCATGGCCACGATGCTCAGCAGGCGGTAGCCGCGCCAGAACCATTTGTCGATCCAGCCCTGCACGATCGGCACGTTGTCGGGGTCCTGCTCCAGCATGAACTTGATGCACTCGATGCCCAGCGTCATATGACGCGATTCATCAGACTGTGCGCTGAAACCGAATGTCACCGTGGACATGTCGCCGTTGTGCGCAGCGCCCGACATGAAAGGTACAAACAGCAGGTTGGTCAACACGTACTCAAACGAGAAACTGACGGCCGTAAGAAACTCGAACGGCCCCCCGGTGTACGCATCTTCAAAGAACGATTTCGGCACCGACAGATACCACACGCGGTCAAACATGTGTTGCGGGCTGTGCAGGCCATTGAAGTACTTGTTGTAGTGGCTCAGGGCATGCGTTTCGGTCTGGTAGTGGCGCAGTTCGTCGATCGACTGCATCTGGCAGGCCACGCGCGCTCCGGCCCCGGTGAACTGGCGCCCGGCATGGGCGAAGCCCCGGTACGCGTAGTACTCCAGCGGCGTCACCCCTGTCAGAAAGAGTTTGAGTGCATTGATGTAGCGCGCATCGGTCACGCCGAGCTGGCCATTGTTCTGGGCGAAGGCTTCGATCACCGCGTAGAGCTTTTTCTCTTTTTCGCCCTGGTACTTCCAGTAGGCGTCCATCGTCAGACGGAACGGGTCTTCCCACTTGTCCCAGTCGTGGATCTTGATGCCCTCGTATTTGTCATACGGAAAGACCTTGTCCATCGGCTGGTAGGTGGTGTCCCAGGCGAGGTCGCGGGTCATGGCGGCGTAGCGGTCCTTCAGACCCAGCTTTTTCTTGTTGACACGGGTGTCCATGTTGTCTCCTTGTGTGGTTCGGTATCAGTGCGTCCAGCTCAGCGAGAGCTGGTCATCGTCTTCGTCGATATGGCCCGACAACGTGACGAGGTTCACGTGAATCTGCTGCAGATTGAAAGACCGTCCAATCAGTTCTTCGATGGTCTGGCGACGGATCACCAGGCTGCCAGGGGCATCGATCTTCACCAACCCGGTTGGGTAAGTGGCCTGCGCGTTAGCGTTGTCGGCCAGGATCGCGTCGATGATGGGACGCGAATCTTCGTTATCCTGAAAAGCAATGAATACGTTGGACATGCGGGGTCTCCTTTTCTTTCTGATGGAATGGCGGTGTCGCTCAGACCGCGAGGCCGGTTTTCTTGCTGCGCAGGTCGAGACCGTCGCGTGCCGCCTGCAGTGCCTGCTGACCTGCCGCACCCAGCGCGAGTTCGGCCACGGGTGCGAGGGCCGCCTGAGCCCGATCAGCCCAGGACTTGGCCCAGCCCGAAATCAGTTGCTGGTTGTCACCGGATTCCGCCGCTGCCGTCTTGAGCACCGCGTCGATCCAGCGCGCGCTTTCGTCGTGCCACTCGGGCATGAAGGCGGTGAGCATGGCGATTGCCGTACCGCCCTGGGGCACGATGTGATCGTCGACAAAACTGCCGTAGATCAACGGGTAGAGCTGACCGTCGAGGGCGAAGTTTTGCGCAACAAACAGCTCGAAGGGGTCCGACAGCACCAACGTATCCTCAACGTAGTGGCGCAGTGCTTGCCAGCGCGCCTCCTTCAGCCAATCGTTCTTGCCCGCCTGCAGCACACCCGGCTCGTCAAGCGCCAGGCCCAGACGGGTGATGAATTGCGCGGCGCCCAGGTGATCCATGGCGTGGAACATGGCCGGCGCCGTGAACGGTGTGCCGTAGCCGTAAGCGCCAATCGAACTGTTGTTCATATTGCCGCCCCATGCCACGTGGCGCAGCGGCATCAGGACCTCGCAGGCCTTGGCACGAACGGCATCGGGCATCTTGGCCACCAGCCCACGTGACTCCACGAACTCATAACTCGCCTCGATGGCATCCTGCTGGCGCGCACGCGCCATGGTCCAGGTGGCGTAGTAGTACTGGCGGGGATCACGCAGCACGTTCCAGTCGGCCAGCTTGACCGCCGAACGGGAGGCGTCGAATATTTCATGCTCGGGGTCCCAGGTCGGCCGGTAATGAAAGTTGGCCGAGGGCTGCGTGCCGAGGGTGGCTTCCTGGTAGCGCGACGCCGGCTTGTCGTTGCCCACGTATTTCGCCGTATGCGCAAAGGTGTTGCGCAAGGGCTTGATTTCACGGGTGTGGAGATCTACTGACATATGAACTATCCTTTTTGGAAAAGAAACTGCGCTGGGACTCAATCGCTCAGGGGTTGCACTTGCTGCTGGACACAGAACTCGTCAAAGGCAGCCTGGGGCAACATCAAATCAACCGACAACTCGGGCCAGCCAATCGAGAACTCAAAAGAGACCAGTCCGTCCGGACGTGTTTCCTTGATCCGGACAAACTTGCGGGTGAGATCGCAAGCGGGGATCTCGACAGTGGGTGGCACCGACTTGGTCATTTGAAGCATCCTGAAAGGCAGCGGTTGAGGACATGGGGCATGAATTGGCGGGCATAACTGCTCTGTCTTTGCAAGTTGCTTGCCACGGCTCGTTGAAATGACTAAATTCTCGAGATTTTTAGGGAAAACCCCTAGGCTGGAAGCCTGATCTCGTCATTTTCAGGCCTGATTTTTGGCACGAATCAAGTGGCCAGGAAGTTCTATTCTTTTGCGGCACTGCAACAATTGTCCATTTGAAGCAATAAAACCCCTTTAATTTGACCAAATGATGAAATTAAAGTCGAAACTTTGAGATTCCTCCTATCATCGCAGCCAGTTTTAAAATATCGAGAATATGGCAAAGCCGCCTAACCACGAGATGATGTGCTCATGAACTTCAAATACCCCCCGGACAGCGACTTGCGTCGCCTGTTGCGCTTCGAGCCCGACAGCGGCGCCATCTGGCTGGGCGACCGGCGCATGGTGCTGATGCACACCGTGGCCTTGGCCGCGTTGCGCCAGGATCTGATGAGCTCGGTCGGCCCCGAGCATGCCCGGCGCATCCTGACCCGCATGGGCTACGCCTCGGGTCTGTGCGACGCCGAGTACGCCAAAAAGACACGGCCCGGCGATGCCTTGCAAGACAGTTTCATGGTGGGCCCGCAACTGCACATGCTCGAAGGTGCGGCGCGTGTCACGCCGGTCAAGCTCACCTTCGACATCCCGGCGGGCCAGTTTTACGGCGAGTTCCGCTGGGACCATTCCTGGGAGGCCTACGCGCACCGGCAGAAGTTCGGCCTGGTCGACGACCCGGCCTGCTGGACATTGCTGGGCTATGCCAGCGGCTACACCAGCGCCTTCATGGGGCGGCTGATCCTGTTCAAGGAGACCCTCTGCGCCGCCTGCGGGGCTGGCCACTGCGTCATCGTCGGACGGCCCATCGAAGAATGGCCCGATGGCGAGGCGCATCGCGTCTATTTCACCGACGACTCACTGATGGAAAAGATGGAGGCCCTTCAATCGCAGGTGGAAGCCCTGAAGTCGACGCTGGAGCCCGCCAGCCAGGGCGGCCAACTGATTGGCGCCTCCACCGCCTTTCGCAAGGCCTACACACTGATGCAAAAGGTGGCGCAGACCCAGGTCACGGTGTTGTTGACCGGTGAAACCGGCGTCGGCAAGGAGCGCTTTGCGCGTGCGCTGCATGAACTCTCCAACCGGGCCGACGCGCCGTTTGTGGCCGTGAATTGCGCCGCCTTGCCTGCCGAACTGATTGAGGCCGAACTGTTTGGCGTGGAGAAAGGCGCCTACACCGGCGCCCATGCGGCGCGCGCCGGTCGCTTTGAGCGGGCCGATGGCGGCACCCTGTTGCTCGATGAAGTGGGTGAACTGCCCATGGCGGCCCAGGCCAAGTTGCTGCGTGTCCTGCAAGAAGGTGAAATCGAACGCGTGGGCGGCGAGACCACGCGCAAAGTCAATGTGCGGCTGGTGGCCGCCACCAATGTGGACCTGGAACAGGCCGTGCAGGCCGGGCGTTTCCGGCGTGACTTGATGTACCGCCTCAATGTCTATCCCATTTGCATTCCCCCGCTGCGCGAGCGCCAGACCGACATCGAGCCCCTGGCCCAAAGCATGCTCGCGCGTTTTTGCGCCCTGCACAGCAAACGCATCACGGGCTTCGCAGAGCGCGCGCTCCAGGCACTGCAGCAACACGACTGGCCCGGCAACGTGCGCGAACTGGAGAACCTGGTGGAACGTGGCGTCATCCTGGCCAGCCAGGGTGGCATGGTCGAAGTGGAGCACCTGTTTCCCAACCAGCCTGAAGCGGTGCAGACGGGCCTGGACGCGCGGGGCCAGCTGGCCAGGTTGCCCAGCGCGCAGGAGGACGACCTGAGTGCCCGCATTCTGGCCAGCGGCAGCTCGCTGGAGGACATCGAGGCGCGTGTGCTGGACCATGCCGTGGCCCGCGCACGCGGTAACCTGTCGGAGGCGGCCCGCCTGCTGGGCCTGACCCGCCCGCAACTGGCCTACCGGCAAAAACGCCGCAACGCGGGCGTGACGGACACGCCATCCCCTGATTCCGAACATCCCCTGAGAACGTTGCCATGACGCATCTGAAAAACCTCACCCCCACCCGCTCCGAAACTGCCAGCGCCGCGCCGCGCACGCTGGTCGAGCGCGCCTACCTAAGCCTGCGCCATGACGTGGTGTGCGGCAAACTCGCACCCGGCGAGCGGCTGCGCGTCGAGCACCTGAAGGACCAGTACGAGGTCGGCGCCGGCACCTTGCGCGAGGCCTTGTCACTACTGGTGTCCGACGCGCTGGTTACCTCGGAAGGTCAGCGTGGTTTCCGGGTGGCCCCGATCTCGCTGGCTGATCTGGAAGACGTGACCAACACCCGTGTCATGCTGGAGACTGAAGCCCTGCGCCAGTCGATTCGCCATGGTGACGCGCACTGGGAAGCCGAGCTGGTGCGCAGTTACGATTTGCTGGCCAAGACCGAAACCGACCTGGCTGAATCCGGCTCCGACCTCTGGGAGCGGCGTAACAAGGCCTTCCATGAAGCGCTGATTGCGGGCTTCGATTCGACCTGGAGCAAGTACCTCCTGTCAATCCTGTACCGCCACGCCGAGCGCTACCGCAACATCAACTGGCGGCTCACCGCCGCCCATGCCAGCGGACGCGATGTGCACAAGGAGCACGAGGACATCTTTCGAGCCGCCATCGACCGCCAGGAAGCACGTGCCGCATTGGCGCTGGAAGCCCATGTGCGGCTGACCCACGATATTGTCAAACGCCAGGCACAGCTGGGGTAGGGCCTTCCATGGACCGCGTCCCGCTCATGGCGTGGCGTGCGCCTAAAAGACCATGACATGGTCAACGAGGTATTTTCCGTTTTGCTGGACCAGCACCATCTCCGCCACGAAGTCGCCCGCCTGCTGGGTGAACCGTTGCTTCCAGATCACCGCGACGGAGTCTGGCCGACGGAAAACGGCGACAAATTCCCGCTCCGCAAAGAACCCTTTGGTGCGCTGGTAGTCCCGGCAAATCCATACCAATTGCTCCTTGGACAAAACGCTTTTAAGTCGCGCGGAGAAGTCACGGATGTGCTTCTCGTAGTCGATCGCGGTTGAGGCGTCCATCAGGTTGTCCATGATCGGATTGGCGACCGACAGGATTTCAGCGTCTGATTTTTGAGAAAGATCCACGGGGTGCCTCTTGCGTATGGGTGTGATTCAAGCCCTCAATTTTGCAGAAAATTTCGGAAGTATGTCACTATTAATTTAATAGCTACTACCGCACGTTCCACCTGGGCTAGAGGCCTGTTTGGCACTTAACAGCCCACACCGACGAACAATTGTCAGTGGGACCGTCCGAAACTGACGGCGAATTGCTAATAATCGAACTTCTGCACACAGTGTCAATCGCCGAATCGGCTGTCGAGCATCCGCTTACTGTGTGGCAACCAAAGGGGTTATTGCGATGTCGATACAAGAGCTTTTTGGAATTGAACTGCCCATCATTCAAGCACCCATGGCAGGCGTTCAGAACAGTGCATTGACGATTGCCGTCTCGAACGCAGGCGGATTGGGGTCGCTGCCATGTGCAATGCTGACTTCGGGCACGCTCAGAGCAGAACTTGAAACGATTCGGGCCCACTCGGATCATCCATTCAATCTCAATTTTTTTTGCCACGAGGCCCCTGTTCCGAATGAGGAACTCCTTAGTGCATGGCAAACCCAATTTGCGGACTACTACTCTGAATTCGGGATTGAACCGCCGGTTGCACCATCAGGCATGGCACGAACGCCCTTCAATCGTGAAATGGCCGAGTTGGTCTGTGAATATCGACCTTCAGTGGTGAGTTTTCATTTTGGTTTTCCATCACCCGAGCTCATCGGTTTGGTGCGACGTTCCGGCGCCAAGATAATTTCCTCGGCGACGACCGTTGAAGAAGCTATTTGGTTGGAGACGCACGGGGTGGATGCCGTCATTGCCCAAGGTTTGGAAGCCGGAGGCCATCGCGGGATGTTCCTCACCAGCGATGTGGGGACGCAAGTGGGCACCTTTGCGCTGCTGCCGCAAATTGCCCGTGCAGTCAAGGTTCCCGTTATCGCGGCGGGCGGCATAGCTGACGCGCGTGGTGTGCGGGCGGCGCTGGCCTTGGGCGCTTCTGGGGTGCAAATCGGAACCGCATACATGCTTTGCCCTGAAGCATTGACGAGCAAAGTCCACCGGGTTGCACTGCAAAGTGATGACGCCAGAAACACGGTCCTGACCAATGTCTTTACGGGCAGGCCTGCAAGAGGAATTGTGAATCGTTTGATAAGTGAAGTGGGGCCGATGAATCCTGCAGCACCCCAGTTTCCGCTTGCAACTTTGGCATCGGTCCCTTTGCGGGCCAAAGCAGAAAGTCAGGGCAGCGGTGACTTTTCACCCCTGTGGGCAGGCCAGAATGTTTCCGGTTGCAAGGAGATTCCAGCCGGTGCACTTACCCGGGAGTTGGCAAGTCAATAAGGCCGACCTAAATTGGCAGCTTTTAACAGGTGGCTTTGGTTTAACTTGTTCACAGTTTCAATCGCCCGAGAATCAACGCTTGGGGGTGCCCACCGGCCCGCGCCGCGACTGCGACTGATTGCTGCCGCCCACGTGCGCCTCGCGGTCGCTACGGCTGTCCGGCGTGCGCTGCCCCTGATTCAACTGTGTGGGCTCTTGCTCACCCAGCTTGTTGGTGTCGTTTTCGACCTTGCCGGTGTGAGGGGCCTGTTTGTCACGTGGGTTTTGTTTGCTAGTCATGGTGGTTTCCTTGTCAAGTGGACCGTTGAGATTGCATACACAGCTGGACGGCGCTGCCCCGACTTTTTGTATTCGGTATTTCTGATATTTCTAATCTATCTTCTTCAAACGCGGTCATCGTTTTTTTGCCAGCTTCTTTGAGGAAGGAGAACAGACAATTAAGTCTATATCTAACGTACAGGCGCGCTTTGTTCGATACCGAACATTGCTGGAATGTCTGTTCGTGGTTGGTCTCTAACATTGCAATATGCCTATGAAGGCAAGTGAACACGTAATCTGAGGCTTCCAACGATATTTCGACCGCGTCCTAGGTGGCCTCATTTTCTCAGCGAGCTCTGGTGGCGGTGGCTCCTCACAATTCATTTTTCGGCATTGCATGTAGTCACGGAGTGTTTGATGATTGAAACTACATTTCTCGCTTCCTTGAGTGACAAGGCGTAAGGCGTAAGTGTCCACGCGAGACCATTTAGGCGCCCGCCAGCTTTTGCTTTGCGCTTAAAAAACTGCTTCTGCTGGTCCAATTTTCGGATGGCCGGTAAAGATTTTTCGAGGAAGACTCGATGTTCAAAAAATTTGCTAGTTGGCAATCCTTCCATCAGGTCCTTCAGTCGTGACATATTTGAACTCTCATCGATAGAGAGGCTCCACATGCGGAAGGGTTTATCAGTGAAATATTCGTACAGCAGCAGATAGCCCTTGTCGCATCTAATGGAAATCGCCAGCGTATCTTGAATGTCAAATTTGCTACCTGGGGCTCGAGAAGACTCAGCCTTGGCCTTAGCCTCCTCCATGGAAAAACTGGGTTCGCCGACCGGACGATGAATTCGGTCCGTGTCTCCATTCCAATTTACCCATTCATTTCGAGATTGATATAAAAAAAATACCTCGACTAAATTGACACCTATGACTTTAGATTTGTCAAAAAACTGACGATTGGATTGGATTTTTGGCGTGGACATATTGTTCGTGGAAATCTGTTCAACACAGATGTGTTTGAAACCCGCCTGTTTCCAGAGGTGAAAATTGCTTTCTGTCTTGGGGCGGTCATTTGGAAACTATTCATGGAAGCAAATGATTTTGAGTCCCGCATTAAAGCTTAATCCGCGATTTTTAAGGCCTAAGCTTGGCACCTTGTCGCGCTCAACGAACTTGATGCAACAACTGGACTTCACGCGATTCCGTGGAATGAACTTCAGCCGCTTCAAAGGCCATATTGCAACCTCGGCCCCGGCGGGCATTCCCGCTTTGATGCTGACATCAATGCCCTCAACTTGCCATCCCCCATTTGGGGGATTTATGAAATAACTGCAACCATTCTTTTCGCGCTGGTCGTACTCCGCAGCTTAACGTCAGCTCCTGGTCGGGACATGCCAGCGGGACCCACGTTGCAATTTGCTTACTGAAGCGGAGAGGTCTTATCTCGAACTTCGCGGATAGACTGGGCTGACCAATTTTTCGGCAAGCTATTCCGGGAGCAAATTAGATGAAATTTTCCATTGCGTCAATAATAAGTAGTTTTGTACTTGTATCAATTACTGGCTGTGTAACTAACGCAGGCGGTTTCAAAACGCCATCAGAGTTGGAGGCGCGGCTCAACGCCATGATTAAAAGCGACGTAGCCATGCAATTGGGTGCACCTACTCAAGCGATGAGAGTTTCAGAAGAAATTGAGGTATGGACATATCGAACAGAAAGCATCGGCCTTACCGGGGGGCAGTGTGTGATTTCGCTCACCTTCAATAAAAACGTTGTCGTCAAATCAACGATTCACAAGACAGACTTTTCTCCATTGGCAGCTCCGTTGGGTTCATGCGGCTCCATCATTGGAAACCTTCGTTGACGATGCTGCAAATCGCATACTACCGGTGCCGTAAAGCAGGCGAGCCAACAGCAGCAACTCACCGTACAGAAACATAAATCGGCTGGCAACTTCCTCCTTGGTCAAGACACTGGGAATGCGCCGCTTGCTTGCAGGTCGGTTGATGTTGTCAAGCCACGGCAATTCAACATTCCGCACTTCGCGGTAGAGAAACAGCAGCGCACTCAAAGCCTGGTTGTGCGTTGAGGCAGACACCTTGCGATCAGTCGCCAGGTGCGTCAAAAACGCCTCATCCTCGGTGGCCCCCATGTCGCGCGGATGCCGCATTTGCCCATAAATTGCCTGCCAGCGGATGAAAAAACGTATCCAGTAGAGGTAGGTTTTCACGGTGCTCAGGCTATAGTGCAAATACTGGATGCGCTCGCGAACTTGATCCATTAGGCGGACAGAGCGCAGTGGGACAGTGCCGGGTTTCATGAGGTTTTTATAAATGTAATTAAATACAGTAGATTGCTCTGAAACCTAGTCCGCAAACCATTTCCAGGAGGATCTCATGTCCAGTTTATCCCGCAACGTCCAGAATATCCCGCAGGTTTTTCGGCATACATTACGTTAGGGCAATGCTGATTAAGGTCCACGCCACCCGAGGGTGAAACGTTACATGTCAATGAAACAACAAACCTTGGCGATGGCCGCCGATCAAGGCTCAGGATACGAGCAGTACCGCAA